>JAYVPR010000454.1:0-12786 GCA_043757245.1 Polaromonas sp.
ATACCAAATAGGCCAACATTGAAGCGGTTCGCTGAGTTGGCGGGTAGGTAGCACCGAGCCGGGTGGGCGACCCCCGGCCCAGATTAATGGCGGTCACACCGCACTGACTTGTTTCGGCAGGCCAGTGAGGCGCACAAAATCCGGCTTATCGGCGGGCTTCACACTTTTATTGAGACAGCGTGAAAAGCGTGGGGGCGCTTCGTGTGCAGCGCTGGGCCGCCCCAAGCAAGCACAGCCCCCTCGGGGGGCAGCGCATTACACGGAGTGAAAAGCGTGGGGGCTTATCTCCTCCTCCACAGCTGAAATGCCAAGAACGTCACCATCACAATATTCGTCAGCAGCACGCCTGCATTGACCAGCGTGGTGCGGTGCATCAGGTGCGCGACCTCAAACGGAATGTAGATCGCGCCTGACAATGCGCCCAGCCATTCAGCCCATACTTTTTCTTTCCATAAGCCCCAGGCCTCCAACAAGCGGATCGCGATGTATGCGATTGCCACCGGCAGGAGGGTGGTGAGATTGAGCGCGGCTAGCTTGTCGGCATAGTCGAGAAAGAGGGTTGGCAGTGGCAACGTCGGGTCGAGCTGAAAACGCCACAGCAGACTGACAGCCAGCTGGTGCAGGTTTGTGTGCAGTAGACCGAGCAGGCCCATGGCTGCGGCGAGTACTGCAAAGCCTTTGATGGCCTCGAACAGGGCAATCAGATGCAGGGCTCGACGACGCGAAGCAGGACGCTCCTTGTGCTCCGCCGCAGGACGGATGGTGTCAGTCAAAGTGTTTTCAAGATGTTTTTTGAAGCGTGAGAATGCGATCAACATGCGCTGCCAGCGAGCGCTTGGCCACGGGCCAGATGCGCTCGTCCACATCGTCATAAGCCAACGGCACCCAGTCGTCCAGCGTGCCATCTGGCAAGGCTTCTATCACCGCCATGATTTTGGCTTCGCGCTTCAAGCGATGCGCTTTGAGTTGGGCAATCGCCGTTTTGGCCTGGCCAATGGCGTACCCGTGGGCGGGCAGGATGAACTCTATTTTGTGCGCATCGCAGGCAGCGCTTAAAACGTCAAGTGAGTCTAGGTACGTGTTCATGTTGCCGTCAGGCGGATTGATCACCGTGGTGCTGCCGTTCAAAATGTGGTCGCCGCTGAACAGCAGGCCGTCCTCGACCAGAACCAGGCAAATATGGTTTGCCGCATGTCCGGGTGTGTAAATGACCTTCAAATGATGGGTATTTTCAGGCTGTAGCCCAATGGATTCGGTTGTTAGTAGCTCCTGATTTTGCAGCACCCTGTCTGGCTGAAAATAGCTGTCTGCGCGTGCGGTGGCAAGCGACGGCAGGCCGCAGATCAGCGGCTTTGTTTTGCCTGCTGCTTGACCGGGCACCTCACACATCTGCTGTAGTGGCCTGGCTCCGGGTGAATGGTCAGGGTGCGAATGGGTACACACAATCATGCGAATGTCACCGCCTGCTGCGTCGTACAGCCGTTGCAAATGGTCAACATCAGCCGGGCCAGGGTCGATGGCGATATAGCCTGACTGCGCATCGCCGACCAGGTAGCTGTTGGTGCCTGGTCCGGTCATCACGCCGGGGTTGGGTGCGGTCAGGCGCATGACGTTTTTGAGCAGCTTGACGGGCGTATCGGTTTGCCAATCGAGCGCATGGATGATTTGTCCGTCTGGGCTGGTCAGCTCTAGTTCGCCGTAGGGCGATTCATGCTCCATGTAACGCGTTACTTTGCCATGCAAAAAACCTGCGCGTGGACAGGATGTCCACAGCGGCTGTTCGCCCCGGCAATCATTCAAAACTGCATCGACGCTGGCGTAGTGCTGCAACCGCTCCAGCGTGCGAATGGTCGGGAAGATGATGAAAAAGTTGCCTGCGTTGTGTTTTGCCAGCGCATCTTCCGGGCGAATCCATTCGGGCTCGAATTGCTCGGCTTCGTCGGCCACGGGCTCCTGGCCTTCGGGCATGCGGGCGACTAGAAACGGCACATCGAAGCGGCGCGGCAGGTCGCGGTCGGTGATCCAGTGGGCCAGCACAAAAACATCACTGCCAGCCAGCGTCAAGCCACGCGCTCTGCATTGGGCGGCAAAGGGCGCGTTTCTGCTAAGTGCTGCAATATCTGCTGTGTTCACGTGGCGGCCTGGACTTTGACCGTTGTTTGCATGCCTGGCCAGAAGCACGCCAAGTTCTTCAAAGCTCTCGCGAATGGCTGCAATCGCTTGCGTCAGGTGCAAGTCGCTTTGGGTTTCGCGCCGGGTGGACTGGCCATGCGCGGCACTGTCTGCCGCATCAATACCGCCGCCGGGAAATACGTAGGCGCCGGCAGCAAAGCTGGCGGTCATGGAGCGCCGGGTCATCAGCACTTCGATACCGAGATTCGTATCGCGCAGCAGTAGCACGGTGGCGGCGTTTCTCAGCAATGCGGGTTCACGCTGAGGGTATAAAAGTTGATTTGGTCGTACCATTAAACGATTACAACACGGAGACTTCCATGAATTTCAAGCGCAGTTTGGTTTTTGGTTTGCTGGCCAGTTTTGCTTTTGGTGCAACAGCCCAAACAACGCCCGCGTGGCCTACGCGCGGCCCCATCAAGCTGGTGGCGGTTTTCCCTCCTGGCGGATCGGTTGACCAGGTGGCGCGCATCATTTCTGTACCGCTGCAAGCCTTGCTTGGCCAAAGCGTGATTGTTGAAAACAAGGGCGGCGCGTCGGGCTCGATTGGTGCTGCTGCTGTGGCCGCTGCCCCGGCAGACGGCTACACCTTTGCGGTGGTGTTTGACACCCATGGCGTGAACCCTGCGCTGATTCCCAACCTGCCGTTTGACAGCAAAAAAGACCTCGCCCCCATCGTTTTGCTCGGCACATCACCCATGGTGCTGGCCACTTTTGTCGGTAGTGAGTACAAAACCTTTGCCGACGTGGTGCTAGCTGCCAAAGCCAAAAAGAACGTCAGCTATGGCAGCATTGGCTCAGGCAGCCTGGGCCATGTGGCCATGACGTTGCTGGGCAAAAATGGCGATATTGATTGGGCGCATATCCCGTACAAAGGTGGCGGCCCGTTGATGAACGACGCTGTTGCTGGCCACGTGCCCCTGTCAATTGGTTCGGTGTTCGTCACCAAGCCGCACATCGACAGCGGTCGCATGCGCCCGCTGATGGTGACCAGTAGCAAACGAAGCCCCGATTTACCCAATGTACCAACCGTAGCCGAAAGCGGCTACCCCGGTTTTGAAGCGCCCGCCTGGTGGGCCGTGCTGGCCCCGGCCAAAACCCCGCCTGATATTTTGAAGCGCATGAACGAAGCGCTGAACGCGGTTTTGAAAACCCCAGACATCGCCAAAAAGCTCGATGCACAGGGTATTGATGTGGTGGGCGGTAGCGCTGATTCAGCGCGCTTGTTCATTGACAAGCAGATGGACATTTGGGCCAAGGTTATCAAGGACAATAACATCAAGGCGGACTGATCACTAGTCTGGCTACGTGGCAAACGCCGCAAGCATGACGCTACTTCAAGTTGCAGTTGACTAGATCCCACATGCGAAAGTGTTTAATTAACGGCTCCCAGGTGCTAACTGGGGTATGGCGATATGACTCCGTATCTGAATCCAGCAGTCCATGGAAAGTTTCTAAAACAATGCGCGCGCCGACGCCCGTTAGTTGAGTGGTTGTCTGACTGGCGGCATCGGTTAATTCGTCCTCGGTAAATGGTTTGTTCGCGTTTGTACCGCGTGCCGCCGACCCATACCAATTAACAACTTCTTGATGCGCCTCAATAAGAATGTATAGCCACAACGGTGTGTTGGTTTGAAATTCTTTTGGTATCAAAGTCAACGTTTGTTTGTTTTTGACGCTGACTTTATCTCTAGCCAGTAACTTTAAATTATTCAATCCTGGGATCCCTGCCACTTTAGCAACCTCCTGACCTGACGGCAAATCAAACCCTCGCCCGCGTATCAAATTACGAAAACCCAAGGACTGGGGTTCTCCTGTTCCAGCCACTTGTATGGGCAAATGTGCCAAAGGGTCGACCAGCAAGGGATCAATTTTGTAGGCATATTGCAGACGGTCACGTCCTTCGGCCTGGTTTTTCTCGTCGTGTTGACCCGGTTCCACGGATCTTGACTTGACTTGTGACGTAGGCGGTTTAGGCGATGTAGTTTGTGTGGGGAGCTCTGGATTCGGAAAGAAAAGAGACCAGTCGATCAAATGAGATGCAGGCAATTCACCAAAGCCGACGAGAGAATCGGGGCCAGAGGGCGAAAAAATGTGTTTTTGGGTATTTGCGTTGAGCCGATAACCGTTGCGCACCATGGAGTGACCAAAACGGTAAGCAGCAGCAGCGAACTCAAGTGGTATTTTTGATCTTGCAGCAGGAGAAGTTGACGTAGCTGGTGTATCGGGATAAAGCTTAAACGCTCCGGAAATGGTTGATTTTCCAGTCGGACCAGCGCCTCGAAGTTTGTCAAATTTCGAGATATCGGTGCTTGTCACGATACGTGGCAAATAATCTTCGACCAAAATCTTTTGGTATGTCCAGCGAACTTCTTGCTGCGCTTTTTTGAAAAGATCTGCTTTTTTGATGTTGGGGTGTTGTTGCTTGATACGGTCTACAACTGCGTTGTGAAAACGGATGAAAGCCATCTGGATTTGACAAACTATCGAATTTTCGTCGTTGCGAGGGTCGCCAATGATGGCCCTGTCGTTGTCAGCGCGCGGCAAATCATTGTTTCTGGCCACCAGCCGCACACCATCTTCGTACATATATGGCGACGCATCTGGTCCTGCGCCGTAAACGCAGTCCAGGTCAAAACGCGGTGTTCTTGCACTGGTAAAGCCACGACGGCCCCCCCCAAAAACAGACGTGGTGTCAAACGTCAAATCGTGGTCGACAAACTGACCAAAGTAGGTGTAACCCGCAGGCACTTTTAAATTTTCTTCCGGATCAGGCAGGTCTTTGGGGGTGTCAGGCGAGTCGATGAGATATTTGTTACTGGCCAGGTCTTCCCAACTTAGATTGGTGGCTGCGGGTTGAACGAATACCGGGCCACTAACCATCGCAAAAAAATCTGCTTTGGCGTTCGCTTGATTGCCATGTTGGCTGTCTGCTTGCGTTGCATTTGACATGTCGTTTTCCTCGTCGAGTTAAAGAAAATAAATGGTACTCACGAACGCCCCGCCCCGCAACCTCTAGTTAGAGGATGGTTTTCTATCCAGCTGTGTTGGTCGGCTTGATCAATGATCACGCCTCCGGCGACACCCCCAGCGCCACTAAAAACCGCGCCACCATGTTGTAGGTTGCAATTGCGGCGGTCAGTTCGACAATTTGGGTGGTGTCGAAGTGTTGTTTGAGTTGTGCGAATACGTCGTCAGTCACCTTCACATCCAGTGTCATTTGCGCGGCGTATTGGATCACTATGCTTTCAATAGCGCCTAGCTCTTTATTTGATTGGGCTGTGGCTGTATTTGACTTGTATGCTGTGCAAACGACCTGTAGCGCATCCAACTCGGCTTGCGTACCGCCAGCCTTTAAAAAATCGGGTGCATGGTGGTGGTACTCATACGCTGCGCCAGTCAGCAGCGCAACGGTGCAAATGCCCAGTTCGCGCAGCTTCCAGCTTGTCGGCAGGTCGGTGCGGACTGCTTTGAGGTAGACGTTCCAGCCGCGCGCCAGAGGTTCGCTCCAAAGCAGTGCTTTGTCCAGGTTGATGAGAGAGCCGCCCCGGCGTTTCAAAATGGTTTGCACCAGATCGTCGGGTTGGGGCTTGGCGTCGGGTGTCCAGTCAGGAATGCGCATGATGGTTGCTTCGAGAGATGTAAAGACCATAGCGTAGCGCGATAATCCGGTTATGAAAGTGAAATTCACCAAAATGCAGGGCGCAGGCAACGACTTTGTGGTGCTGGATGAAACGCGGGGCCTGTTGGGCTTGAGTACTGCGCAGTACCGGTTTTTGGCGGACCGCCACTTTGGCGTTGGTGCCGATCAAATTTTGTCAGTACGGACTGCGCCTTCTGGCGATGTCGATTTTGAGTATGTCATTCACAATGCCGATGGCGGTGAGGTCGAGCAGTGTGGCAACGGCTCGCGCTGCTTTTTGCAGTTTGTGCGTGAGCAAGGGTTGACGACCAAAGACGCCGTTAAAGTCAAAACCTTGAGCGGCGTGATTGAGCCGCGTTTGCAAAGCGATGGCCGTATCGCGGTAGACATGGGCGCGCCGGTATTTGATTTGGCTAAAGTACCGTTTGATGCGTCTGGCCTGCTTGAAAACAGTCAAAATGAATGGCAAAGATGGCCTTTATCCCTTAATTTATCAAGTCATTCCGCTATTTTATTAATAGCAGTATTATCGATGGGCAATCCCCATGCGGTGCTGCTGGTTGATGACGTGGATACTGCGCCCGTGCTTGAAGTCGGCCCGCTGATTGAAAACCACTCGCGCTTTGCGCGGCGTGTGAATGCCGGTTTCATGCAGGTTGTCTCGCGCGCCCACATTCGCCTTCGGGTGTACGAGCGCGGTGTGGGCGAAACTTTGGCTTGCGGCACAGGCGCATGCGCTGCGGTGGTGGCGGGTATTCGGCTGGGGTTGCTCGATACCAGTGTGACCGTGCAAACCCTCGGCGGTCCCTTGACGATTGAGTGGTCTGGGCAGCTCAATGCGCCGGTCCTGATGATTGGACCCGCAACCACTGTATTTGCTTCGGAAATTGAGATTCCACCGACTTTTCGGTGACCTAAAAACACACGACAATCCGATCATGAACCCAACAGACCACACCCACAACCACCCCATCACCGAAGACGACATCGCCGGCTTTCTGGCGAACACGCCGGATTTTTTTGAGCGCCATGCCGAGCTGCTGGCTACGGTGGAACTCTCCAGTGGTCATGGCGGGCGCGCCGTCAGCCTGCAAGAGCGCCAGGCGGGCTTGCTGCGTGACAAGATTAAAGCGCTAGAGGGCAAAGTGGTGGAGATGATTCGCCACGGCAACGAAAACGTGCTCATTGCTGACAAGCTGCAGCGCTGCACCCGCAATTTGCTGCTCACCGCGCATGCGCGTGATTTGCCTGAAACGATTGTGCGGGAGCTCAAAGGCCAGTTTGCCATTCCGCAAGCCGCCATCAAGGTGTGGCGGGTCAATGGTATTTTTACGGGCGAGCCTTTTTGTACAGACGTCAGCAGTGATGTCCAGGCTTTTGCGTCGTCGCTGGGTGCGCCCTACTGCGGTATGAATTCTGGTTTTGAGGCGGCCAACTGGTTGCCCGACCCGGCCATGGCCATGTCGATTGCGTTGATACCTTTGCGAGCTGATCCGGCGCAGGACGCGTTTGGCATGCTGGTGCTGGCATCGACTGACGCGCAGCGCTTTCATGCTGACATGGGTACTGATTTTCTGGCTCAAATTGGTGATTTGGCGGGTGCTGCATTGTCGCGGCTGCTGCCGCAAGCCTGCAACGAGTAAACGGCGCCATGCAACATGGTGAGGTGATCAATCAAGGCCTGGATTCAGGCTTGGTTTCCGAATCCAGCTTTGAATTTGACCCCCTCGCTGTGCGTTACCTGGAGCATGTCCGGGTTGAAAAGCGCCTGGCTCTGCGCACCGTTGAGCTTTATGCGGCCGACCTGCAAAAGTTGCAAGGTAATGCGCAAATGGTCAATACTGATTTGCAATCAGTCAACAACACCCATATTCGCCGCTGGGTTGCGCAGATGCACAGCACGGGCCGCAGCCCTCGCGGCATCGCCTTGATTTTGTCGGGCTGGCGCGGTTTTTACACTTGGCTCGGCCGTGAGGGTCTGGTGGCCAGTAACCCGGTGCAAGGCGTGCGCGCCCCCAAAGTACCCAAGCCGCTTCCCAAGGCGCTGGGCGTTGAAGAAGCCGTCCAATTGGCCAGCTTTGTAGCTGAGGATGAAGACCCCGTGCGGGAAGCGCGAGACCACTGCATCACTGAGCTGCTTTATGGCTGCGGTTTGCGCATTGGCGAACTGGTGGGGCTGGACGGGCAAGCCAGCAAAGCAGCCGCAGGCTGGATTGACATGGCAGCTGCCGAGGCACATGTACTGGGCAAAGGCAACAAAAAACGCAGCGTGCCGGTGGGCAGCAAAGCGCTTGATGCGCTGGCGCACTGGCTAAGTCTTCGGCCCCTATGGGCTGGGCAAGATGCGGCGCTGTTTATCAACATGCGCGGAGGTCGGCTCACGCCGCAGCATATTCGGGTGCGACTGAAGCAGCGTTCACTCAAAGCGGGTTTGGCGACACCCGTGCATCCGCACATGCTGCGCCATTCGTTTGCGAGCCATTTGCTGCAGTCCAGCAGTGATTTGCGGGCGGTGCAAGAGCTGTTGGGCCATGCCAACATTACCACTACACAGATTTATACCCGGCTAGATTTTCAGCATCTGGCCAAGGCCTATGATGCGGCCCACCCAAGGGCTACCCGAGCCAACAAAACACCCCAGCCTGGCTCTTGATTCCGTTTTTAATCATTGCTATATGTTTAGAGTCCGTTCAGGAATAAAAGTTGAGTGCTCCACTCATGCCTTGAAAGTGACCCGGCACACGGTGCCGGGTCGGTGCAGCCAGTCAGTTCGCGGCGGCCTAGCCGCCGAGCAAGACCTGGATGATGTCAACAATCAGGTTGTTTTGCTGCTGCACGAGCACGATGTCGCCGCCAATGCGGGCATAACGGTAGCCATACGGTGCTGGCGGCAGCTGCAAGATCACTGGCCGCGGCACCGAATACACAGTCACGTTACGCGGAATCTGCTGGCCAACCTCCCAGGTGCGAAGCTGGCCGGGAGGCATGCAACCGTTGCCCTTTTTGGCCAAGCCGGGAGGGCATTTTTTGCCCTGGCCGTAATTGGTGGTGTAGTACTCGCGGACGTAGATGCGTTGCTGGTCGTTGAAATACTTGCCTTGCTCAATCTCTTTGCGTTCGCGCTTTTCAGCTTTCTCGACCTGTTTTTCCTGCTTTTTTTCGTATTTCTCGGCGTGTTTGTCTTTACCTTTGCCGTAGTCGTCGTCATTGCCTTTGGCAAAGGCCGGGCCGGCTACAAAGATGGCGGAGATGGCTAGCGCGATGAGGCGACTGAATAAGTTGAAACGGGTCATGGTTTGCTCCTGCTATTTTGAACAAAGAAATTCTTCGTGTAACTTTAACGTTCAAGTCCTTACCGCGGCTGACCTTGATTTGTAGGATAAGGCCGCGCTTATAGCAGGGGCGACAAGAAATGATTTGGAAACGGAATCACAACTACCCGCCAGAGCAAGCTGACGCAGCAGTTTCAAAGTCAGTCTTAAAGTCGTGGAAAAGGGGATGGCGGATGAGCGTCGCCAAATCCCAATTTGGCTTCTGCAAGCTGGCAAGTCCTGCAAGTCCTGCAAGTCAGGCGTTAGCTGATTTATTTTTCAAATCATAAAAACAGCACGTTTGTCGTCGCAGCTGGCAGCTGTGGCCAAGCGGCCTTCAAGCCGTGACAGCAGGCTTTGTGCGCGATTGTCCTGGCGCGGAACCAGCGCATAGGCCACACGCACTTGTGCCACACAGTCGATGTGCAGACCCTTGTAGGGCATCAGGCAGCGCGCCACAATGCGCGGGCCCAAGGTGGCTGCATCGTCATCGCTAACGGGACCTTCTATCAGCATGCCAAAGCGCCTTTCTGACAGGCGCGCTGCGCTGTCAATTTCCCGTGCGGTTGCCAACAGCCGCGATGCTACCCGCAGCGGTAACTCATCGGCCACCTTGCGGCCAAAGTCACGCTGGGTTTGTTCAGTGTTGCTGATGTCAATCAGCATCACTGCGCTTTGGTGCTTCAGGCGCTCAGAGCGGGCAACCATGCGCATCAGGCGCTCTCCAAAAACATGTTCGTTAATCAGGCCGGTAGCCGGGTCAATCCGGTTCAAACCCAAAATTCGGTGCTTGTTTTCGCGGCTGTGCTGACTGCGCAGTGCCAGCACAGCCAGCAGCGCGGGCAACTGAAGCGCCATGCTGGCCAGACCGCTTTGTTCGGTGATAAAACTCAGCGGTATCCAGCCCAGGTAGCGAGCTGTGGCAACAGCCCAGGCAATGGCAAAGGGGATGGCAAAGGGGATGGCAAAGGGGATGGCCGTGAGCAGCAGCCAGCCGCCGTAACGGTCACCATGGCGCCAGGCCCAAAAGTTGATGCCCAGCAGCATGACAGGCACGATAACAACGAAGGGCACGAACAGCGGCAGACGCAGTGCGCTGTCGGTGATGCCCAGCAAAATGGACAGCACAAGCCCCAACCCAGCCACCGCCCAGACCAGCCGGTTCAACAGCCTGGAGCGCTCTGCCAGCGACACCACTGTAGCGCTGAGTAGCAAAAAGCAGGCTAATTGCTTTTTTGGCTATGCCCCAGGCCGAACGCGACAATATGGCCATGAAAACATTACGCCTGAAACCCGGTAAAGAGAAGTCCCTGCTGCGCCGTCACCCCTGGATTTTTGATGGCGCCATCGCCAGCGGTGGGGGTGACGCGGGTGAAACGGTGCGCGTAGAAAGCTCGGGTGGCCAATTTTTGGGTTGGGCGGCCTACAGCCCGCAGTCCAAAATCCGCGCCAGGGTCTGGAGCTTTAACGAAACCCAGCGCATAGACGATTCTTTTTTCATAGCTGCTTGTGCCCGCGCTATCAGCTCCAGAAGCCTTTTTGATATTAAAAGTAATGGTATGCGGCTGATTCACGGCGAATCTGACGGACTGCCTGGCCTGGTGGTGGACAGGTATGGCGACACGCTGGTCGCGCAGTTTTCCAGCTGCGGGTCAGAGCGGTTCAAGGGCGTGATTGTGGATGCACTGCTCAATCAAACCGGCTTGTCACGGTTGTATGAGCGCTCAGACGCAAGTGTTCGCTCACTTGAAGGCTTGCCCGAGGCGACAGGCTGGCTGGCAGGGTCTGGTTCAACAGAAGTCATCCTGACCGAGCACGACTGGAAGTTAAGCCTGGACGTGGCCGAGGGTCACAAGACCGGGTTTTATTTAGACCAACGTGACAGCAGATATAAGTTCAGCCAGTACACCCGCCGCATGGGTTTCAAGCGCGTCCTGAACTGCTACAGCTACACAGGGGGCTTCACCGTTGCCGCATTGGCGGGCGGCGCTGCGCACGTCACCTCGATTGACTCATCCGGCCCGGCCATTCAAAGGGCGATGGCCAATGTGGCGCTGAATGGCTTTGATGCCAGTTGCACCACCATGCGGGACTTTGACGTGAACGCCGCGCTGCGCCAGTATCTGAAAGACGGCGTGACATTTGATGCCATCGTGCTCGACCCGCCCAAGTTTGCCCCGACCGCCGCACATGCCGAGCGGGCCGCCCGGGCCTACAAAGACATCAACCGCCTGGCCCTGATGCTGCTTGAGCCTAGCGGGGCATTGTTCACTTACTCCTGCTCCGGCGGCATCAGCGCCGATCTGTTTCACAAAATTGTTGCCGGTGCAGGACTGGACGCAGGCGTGGACGCTTACATCACCGAACGCCTGGGCGGCGCGCCAGATCACCCGATGACGGTGACGTTTCCTGAGGGGGAATACCTTAAAGGGCTGGTTTTGGTTAAAAAGCTGTGAAAACGATGGTCCCGATCGATTTTTGATACCTAAAAATGGCTATAGCCCAATAAATACAAGGGTAAATAGCTACTGAATTAATAGCACTTGTTGTGACTATCCGCATCCCAAGATCCGGTCATTCCCGCCATCTCTGGAATGACGCAAGGATCGCCTTGTGTCCAAGGCACCGCAGCATCTTGCGTTCCCCGCTAAACTCCCCAGTTACAGAGTTAAGTCTGTTGGCTTGCCGCGATATTCGCGCCCCCTTTTCAGGTACACACATGAGCTTGATTCCCGTCACCATCCTCACAGGTTTTTTAGGCTCGGGTAAAACCACGCTGTTAAAACGCATTCTGACCGAAGCACATGGCCAAAAGATTGCCGTGATTGAAAACGAGTTTGGCGAAGAAAACATCGACAACGAGATTTTGGTCAACGACACGCAGGAAAACATCATCCAGATGAACAACGGCTGCATATGCTGCTCGATTCGGGAAGACTTGCGCGAAACGCTGCAAGTGTTGGCTGAGAAAAAGCGCAAAGGTGAGCTGAGTTTTGACCGGGTGGTGATTGAAACAACGGGCCTGGCAGACCCAGGCCCAGTGGCGCAAACGTTTTTTATGGACGAAGAAATCGCCGAGCAGTACCTGTTGGACTCGATTTTGACGCTGGTTGATGCCAAACACGCCGAAAGCCAGCTGAACGACAGGCAAGAAGCGCGCCGCCAGATCGGTTTTGCGGATCAAATATTCATCAGTAAGACCGATTTGGTGGCGGAAACGGAAGTCAAAGCGCTGATGCATCGCCTGACGCAGATGAACCCGCGCGCGCCGCAAAAAGCAGTGCATTTTGGCGAAGTGGCGATTGCCGATGTGTTTGACCTGCGCGGCTTCAACCTGAACGCCAAGCTGGACATTGACCCGGACTTTCTAAAGGCGGATTTGCATGACCACGATCATGAGGGTCACAACCATGAAGGTCATGACCATACAGAGGGGGAGCATTGTGATCACCCCTCCCATGCAGCCGAACATCAGCATGAAGGTGGACACCACCATGTGCATGATGATGACGTCAAAAGTTTTGTGTTCCGCTCTGACAAGGCCTTCAGCCCGGCCAAGCTGGAGGACTTTTTGGGTGCGATTGTCAATATTTACGGCCCGCGCATGCTGCGCTATAAAGGCGTGCTGAACATGGAGGGCACAGATCGCAAGGTGATTTT
>JAYVPR010000455.1:0-3411 GCA_043757245.1 Polaromonas sp.
CCAGCCCCGGTGCTGGTCATGGCCTTCCAGGTACAGGTCAGCGGGCCAGGTCGATTGCGCGGCGTGGCTGTGCTTGAGCACGTGGTCATGGGTGGTGCCGGAGTCAAACCACACGTCGAGAATGTCGGTGCTTTTGATGTAGTTCTTTGCGCCATGTTCTTCGTCACCAATGATGGATTCAGCGCTTGCTGTGCTCCAGGCTTCAACGCCGCCTGCTTCAACCATGCTGGCAGCCAGATCCATAATTTCCATGGTGCGGGGGTGTAACTCACCGGTAGCGGTGTGAATAAAAAACGGCAGTGGTACGCCCCAATTGCGTTGGCGGCTGATACACCAGTCGGGCCTGCCCGCAATCATGTCGCGCAAACGGCCTTTGCCATTTTCCGGGTAGAACCTGGTTTGTTCGATGGCATCAAGCGCGAGTCGGCGCAAGGTTTTAGGCGCTTTCTCTTTGGTGAAGACACCTTCGCCTTCATCCATGCGCACAAACCACTGCGCGGCGGCGCGGTAAATTACCGGCGTTTTATGCCGCCAACAGTGGGGGTAACTGTGCTCAATGTTGAGGGTAGCAAACAAGCGGCCGTGCTCGCGCAATTTGTCAATCACCAGCGGCGCAGCCTTCCAGATGTTCAAGCCGCCAAACAGTGGCAGCTCGTCTACATAGCGACCATTGCCCTGCACAGGATTCAAGATGTCGTCAGTGGCAATGCCGTTGGTAACACACGAGTTAAAGTCTTCCACGCCATAGGCGGGCGATGAATGCACGATACCCGTGCCGTCTTCTGCGGTGGCGTAGTCGGCGAGGAATACTGGGCTTAGGCGTTTGTAGCCCTGCACCCCGTTGTCGTCTTTAACGTCATAAAGCGGGTGCATGAAATTCAGCAATGCCAGGTTTTTGCCTGGCGTAGTGGCAATGACTTGCCCTGCGAGCTGATAACGCGCCAAGCACTTTTCAACCAGCGACTCAGCCAGCATCAAAATGCCGCGTTCGGTGTCGACCAGCGCGTAGGTCAGCTCCGGGTTCAGATTCAGTGCCTGGTTGGCGGGTATGGTCCAGGCGGTGGTGGTCCAGATGACGGCAAAAATCGATTTATCTGCGCTTGCCCCCACCCCCGCCCTCCCCCGGAAGGGGAGGGAGTTTGAGTCCGCGTTACCCCTTCCCCTTTCGGGGGAAGGCTGGGATGGGGGCTCTCCCAACCCAAATGCAACCAGCACTTTTTCAGGCTCAAACGCTTTAAAACCCACATCCAGCGTTTGCGATTTTTTATCCGCGTATTCAATTTCAAACTCAGCCAGCGACGAGCCGCAGTCAAAGCACCAGTACACCGGCTTCAGGCCGCGGTACACAAAGCCGCGCTCCATGATGCGTTTCAGTGCCCGAATTTCATTCGCCTCGTTGGCGTAGTCCATCGTGCGGTAAGGGTTGTCCCATTCGCCGAGTACGCCTAGGCGTTTGAAGTCTTCCAGCTGTCCGGCGATTTGTTCGGTGGCAAAGGCGCGGCTTTTGGCCTGCACCTCGTCTTTCGATAAATTGCGGCCATGCAGCTTTTCAATCGCGTTTTCAATCGGCAGGCCATGGCAGTCCCAACCCGGCACATAAATCGCGTCCAGCCCCTTGAGCTGGCGCGCTTTGACGGTCATGTCTTTCAAAATCTTATTGACAGCGTGGCCGATATGAATTTTGCCGTTGGCATAAGGTGGGCCGTCGTGCAGCACAAACTTGGCCGCGCCTTGGCGGGCAGTACGCAGCTTTTTGTAAATACCTTTTTCTTCCCATTCCTTGACCCAACCCGCTTCGCGCTTGGGCAGATCGCCGCGCATCGGGAAGGGCGTGTCGGGCAGATTCAGGGTGCTGCGGTAGTCAGTTTTTTGCTCAGACATAAGTGGATTCAAGGTGTGGCTTCGACAAGCTCAGCCCGAACGGGTGGGTTTGGGTAAAGGGTGAGTTCAACCGTTCGCCCTGAGCCTGTCGAAGGGGGGCTACTTGGAACTGTCAGATCGTCTAAATTCGGTCGCGCATGGTCTGGCGGGCACACTCGTTGGGCATGTTGGCGAACCTTGTATCGAAATATGCGCGTGCATCTTCACAGTCTTTCGCAATGCCCTTTTTAAGCGCATCCAGACCGTCGTACTTCAATTCATCATGCAATTTGTGCAGCAGTTCCACGCGTACAATTTTACCGTAGCCACCGTCTGCCCCCAACTCTGCAGGCCAGTCCAGGCAATAGGTCTCCAGCAGCACGCGCCCGCCGTTCACGTCGTTCGCGTCTATCGATGGGCGAATACCCAAATTGGCCACCCCGGTTAAAGGTTTGTCAGTCAAGCCGAACACATGCACTGCAAATATGCCGCTGGCGGCAGGGTTCCAGTGTGAAAAGCGCAGATTCAGCGTACGAAAGCCCAAGTCCCGACCCAGCCGTCGGCCATGCACAACGTGGCCCGAAATACTGTACGGTCTGCCTAGCAAGCTTGCAACTTGCATCATGTTGCCGGCTGCGAGCGCTTGCCTTACCGCCGAGCTGGAAACGCGGGTGCTCTGAACTTCATAGCTGTTCATACGCGCCACGTCAAAACCCAGGCGCTGGCCGGCTGCATCCAGCATGGCGTAACCACCTGCCCGCTTGGCACCAAAGCGGAAATCATCGCCGACCAAAATGTATTTGACCCCCAAACCTTGCACCAGCACGTCGTTGATAAAAGCCTCGGGTGGCTGACTGGCCAGGTGCGCATCAAATGGCAGCACCACCACCTGGTCAATGCCGCATGCGGCCAGCTCGGTCAGCTTGTCGCGCAGTGTGGCTATTCGCGGCGGTGCGAGCTCAGGCTTTTCGGCTAGCGCTGCAAAGTAGTCGCGTGGATGTGGTTCAAAGGTCATCACGCAACTGGGTACGCCTCGGTGTTGCGCCTCATTTTTAAGTAAGGCCAGCATGGCCTGATGGCCTCGGTGTACGCCATCAAAATTGCCAATTGTCAGGGCCGAGGCGCTTGCTAGCTGAGGGTGACGGTAGCCGCGAAATACTTTCATGCCCCAGATTATCGTTTTAATAGCAGATACGTCGGGTTAATCAGCTCTTACGAGTCACACGTCATGTTTTACCTGTATATTGATGGCCAACGTGACAGTGTGTTTCCATTTTTTTAATGGAGGTCAAACTTGAAGGTCTTAAAGCTCTCAGCTCAAGGGTTGCCGCAATCGTGGATCAGCTTGGAAGAAGCTGTCTTGCACTACGCATCGGACGAAGTGCGTTGGGAGATGGGTGCGCAGGTGGCCACTTTTCATGGCGGCCACAACGCCATCACGGGTAACCAGTCCATCATCAACGTTAACAGCATCATCGGCACCAAGGGCGTGCCAAACATCAACCCGTTTGATTTGAGACCGGGGTTGACCAATATTAAATTGTTTGCCCG
>JAYVPR010000456.1:0-3409 GCA_043757245.1 Polaromonas sp.
TGCCAGCGAATCAGCAGGCTTGAATTGCCCTTCAGTCGGTCTGCCCAGGTGCGAGGTGACCATGACAGCAGCGCCCGAATCAAGCGCCAATTGAATGCAGGCCATGGACGCGCGAATGCGCGTGTCTTCGGTGATGTTGCCTTGATCGTCCTGCGGCACGTTGAGGTCAGCACGAATAAAAACGCGCTGGCCGTTGATCTGGCCTTGCGCACACAAGTCGGTAAAGCGGATGAAGTTCATAATTAAAGTTTAGGTTTTGTCACGCACCAAGAAACCGTAAATTGTAGGGGGAGGGGTTTTTCAAGCAGGGGCCGCGGGACTGGCTTTGCCAGACCGCAGGCGCAGCGGCCCCCTCGGGGGCTGGAGCCTGTGGCGAGCGGCGGCCTGCAGGGTGAGGGCGTTACGCGAAGCGAGCAACCGTGGGGGCCACATTCACCAGCGTAGGCCAATATGCAAAGGCAAGTAAACCGCCATGCCCAGCACAATCGTGCCGAGCACGCCCTTGCGCCAGTAAAACCAAAGCGCACCAGCTGCAATGGCATACAGCCGTGCATCTTTAAAAGTCGAAATCACCTCGCCCTGCGTCATGACGATTTCAGGCACCACCACCGCAGCCAGCGCGGCAATCGGTGCGTAATGCAAGCCGCGCTCGGCCCATGCGGGCAACTGCCAAGGCTTGCTGGAGAAAAAGAAAAACGAACGCGTCACCACCGTGACGAGCGCCAGGCCGATGATGGTGACAACCGTCCAGATGTCCGTGTGATTCAAGGCCTGGTTCATGGTTTGTGATGCGCAGGCCGGGCAGGCTGCGTTTTTTCCAGCAGCAGACAAACCGCTACCGCCGCCGCAATAGCCACCAGAATATTCAGCTTGAAAGGTAACGCAAACGCCGCTACCGCCGCCGCGCCTGCCACGCCCAGCGACACCGTGCGCAAGGTGGTGGTGGCGAGTGAACACAAAATACCTGTCAACGCCAAAACGGCGGCAAAACCCAGCCCCCAGCTCATCGGAATCGAATTGGCCAGCGCAATGCCCAGCAGCCCGGGGCCCACCCAGCTGAACCAGTTGATGGCGCAATTGCCCGCCAGATAGGCCTCTTGCGAGCGGATGACCACCGGGTCTTGCGACGGATGCGCAAAGCGTTTGACGAACATCACATAGCTCAAATCAGCCGTGAAATAACCACTGACCAAACGCCGCCAGAGCGGCTGGTGCATCACAAAGGGCCGCAGGTGTGCGCTGAACACGGCAAAGCGCAAGTTCACACAAAAAGCAGTGGCCAGCACCACCCACATCGGCGCACCCGCCACGATGAGCGGCAAGGCGGCGAGTTGCGAGCTGCCCGCAAATACCAGCACGCACATCAGCAGTGTTTCTGTCAGGCTCAAGCCCGACTTGATCATCGCCACGCCCGTCATCAGGCCCCAGGCGGCAATGCCGGGTGCAGCCGATGCCATGTCTAGAATGCCGCGTTTGAATTCGGGGTGTTTGTAGATGGCGGTCATGGCGCAACGGTCACGGGGGGCGGGGTGAAAACCATGCCGGCTGTAACGGGAAAGCCGCGCAAAAAATCAGCCACAGGCAGCGCTTTGCCGCCAGATTTTTGTAACTGCGTGATGCGCAGTACGCCATCACCTGTGGCCACGTCGATGCCTTCATTTTTAACGGTTAATATGCTTGAAGCCTGTGTATTATATTGGTATTCAGCTATTAAAACATGAGCATTGTGCAGCTTGATCAGCTCGCCACCGAGCACACTGGAGGCGCCTGGAAAGGGGGTGAAAGCGCGGATGCGGCGTTCAATCACAGCGGCACTTTGCTGCCAGTCGATCTGCGCCTCAGCCTTTTCAATTTTGTGCGCGTAGGTGATGCCGTCTGTAGGCTGCGGCAGTGGGGAAAATTCGCTGCTAGCGGCCATGTGCAACGCCTGAACAATCAAGCGCCCGCCCAGCGCAGCCAGCTTGTCATGCAGGCTTGCCGTGGTGTCGCCAGGCGCAATCGCCTGCTTTTCAACCAGCAACATGTCGCCGGTGTCCAGCCCCACATCCATCTGCATGATGGTGATGCCGGTCTCAAGATCGCCCGCTTCAATGGCCCGGTGTATCGGCGCTGCGCCGCGCCATCGCGGCAGCAGTGAGGCGTGAATATTCAAACATCCAAGCCGTGGCGTATCCAGTACCCATTGCGGCAAGATCAAACCATAAGCGGCGACCACCATCACATCGGCCTGTGCAGCATCAATTGCCGCTTTGGCAGCTTGTGCGTCATCGGGGTATTTGCCGCTAAGGCGCAAGCTGCGAGGTTGTGCAACAGGTACGTGGTGGCTTTGAGCCCACTGCTTGACGGGTGAGGCCTGCAGTTTCATACCGCGCCCGGCGGGGCGATCAGGCTGGGTCAATACCAGGGCAATCTCAAACCCGGCGGCGTGCAGTTGCTCAAGTGCTACGCGCGCAAACTCGGGCGTGCCCGCAAAAATTACCCGCATGTGACCTTCATCAATCGTCTTTTTTCTTCAGCATCTTGGTCTTGATGCGGGTACGTTTGAGGGGTGAAAGGTATTCAACAAACACCTTGCCCATCAAGTGGTCCATCTCGTGCTGAATACACACCGACAACAGGCCCTCGGCTTCATAGGTTTGCGTTTCGCCGTCAAGGTTCAAGGCTTGCACCTTGACGGCCACCGAGCGCTCGACACCGTCGTAAATGCCGGGCACCGACAGGCAACCTTCGTCATTGATCTTTTTTTCGTCGCTGGCCCAGGTTATCTCGGGGTTGATCAGCACCAGCGGCTGGTCGCGTTCCTCGCTCACGTCCATCACAATCAGGCGTTCGTGCACGTTGACCTGTGTGGCGGCCAGCCCAATTCCTTCGGCGGCATACATGGTTTGGAGCATGTCATCGACAAGGGTTTGCAGGCGCGCATCGACTACGGCAACGGATTTGGCGACCGTGTGCAGACGCGGATCGGGGTAGCGGAGAATGGTCAGTTGTGTCATGGGGGGCAATTGAGTTGTCGCTATTTTCGCAAATTTTCAGCACTTTTAGATGTGCAAGGGCTTGAGTTTGTTGATTTTCGTTGCCTAATCAAGGGCTTAGGTACAAAATCTATGGTAATTTCTCAAGATAAAACAGCCTCAAGAGCGATCAATCAAGAGCCATCAAGATGAACAACAATTTCGGTCATTTCTCGCACGTCATTCCCCCAGCAGGTTTGGCAGGCTTGGCACGAATGTCCCAGCTGTCTCTGGCGCTTGCGTTGGCAGCTAGCGCAAGCGCGATCCAGGCGCATGACTTTCCTGTTACCCCGGACCAGAAGGCCACGGCAACCCAGGTGGCACAAACCGGTGTGCCGCTGGCAGACCTCGCACCCAATGCGCCAGACCGGCACACCGTCAAGAGCGGCGACACG
>JAYVPR010000457.1:0-3400 GCA_043757245.1 Polaromonas sp.
GCCGTCGTCTGCCGATCAGCAGTCGCCTGCACCAGCGCACGCCGGGCATTCAAGGCGGTGGTTTGAGCGGTGATGACTTCGGTGTAGCTGATCAGGCCGCTGCGGTAGCGATTCAACACCTGCTGCTCGACCTGGTCGGCTGCGCTGGATGCCTGGGCGCGCAGAGCTTGCTGGGTTTGCAGCACGCGGGCACTTGTTAGCTGGTCTTCAACATTTTGAAATGCCGACAGCACGACCTGGCGGTAGCGCGCTACCGCCTGCGCATGCGCGGCCTCTGCCCCGCCTAGCCTGGCGTCCAGTGCGCCGCCTTTGAACAATACCTGCGCAGCCGACAAGCCCGGTGACCACAAAGCTGTAGGTGCGCTGAACAAATCAGCCACGCGGCTAGCCGCTGTGCCCACCGATGCATTCAAACTCAAACTTGGGTAATAAGCCGCTTTGGCCAGACCGATTTGCGCGTTGGCGCTGGCCACGCGGCGCTCGGCGGCGGCGATGTCTGGTCGGCGCTGTAATAAGGTTGACGGTACGCCCACCGGCACATCAGGCACGCCGGGCTTCCACACGGCCACGGCTGGCAATGCGAAGTTGCCCGGTGCCTGGCCTACCAGCACGGCGATGGCGTGCTCCAGCTGGGCGCGTGTGCGCTGCAGGCCTGCTTCGTCGGCTCTGACGTTGGCCAGTTGGGTTTGCGCTTGCAGCACATCGGTTTTGGCGGCAATGCCTGCGGTGTAGCGGTTTTGCGCGATCTCAAGTGCCCGCCCATAACCGGCGAGTGTGCTGGCAAGCAAGGCTTTTTGCGCGTCTTGCTGGCGCAGCGACAGATAGTTGACCGCCAGCTCACCCTGCGCTGACAGGCGGGCGGTGGCCAGGTCAGCGGCGCTGGCGGCGGCTGTGGCTGCTGCGCCATTGCTTAAGCTTTGCAAGCGGCCCCACACATCGGGCTCCCAGGCCGCACCCAGGCTGGCCTGGTAGTTGCTGCGGGTTGTGCCGTTACTCTGCGCACGACTGGCCCCGCCGCCCAGCGTGACAGACGGAAAGAGCCCTGCCCGCTGCTCGGCCACCAGCGCGCGCGCCTGTGCATACCCGGCTACCGCAGCCGCCACATTCTGGTTAGACACTTCAACCCGGGCTGCCAAATCATTGAGCACCGGGTCATTGAACAACTGCCACCAAGGCCCACGCTCCAGTGCATCAGCCGGCGTAGCGGTGACCCAGTCGCCAGCTTCTTTGTAGGCCACGACATCTGGCGTGGTAGGCCGCTGGTAAGCAGGGCCGACGGCGCAGCCTGTGGTGAGCAACACGAGAGCTGCTAAAACCGCATTAACTGCATGACCAGAATGAATAGTGAAGTTGGATGAGTGCATAAAAATAGTCACCGGTTAAATGGTCACCTGTTGAGTAGTCACTTGCTCAGGAGCGGCTCGAGCCAAATGCCGCTCTTGTGTGCCGCGCCTGCGCAGCTTGTCCAGCAGCACGTAAACGACGGGCGTGGTTAAAAGCGTAAGCAACTGGCTGGCAATCAAGCCGCCAATGATGGCGATACCCAGCGGGCGGCGCAGCTCTGCGCCTTCACCAAAACCAATCGCCAGCGGCAGTGCGCCAAGGATGGCGGCCAGAGTGGTCATGAGGATAGGGCGAAAGCGCAACAGGCAAGCCTCACGCACGGCCTCAAGCGCAGTCAAGCCGCGCGCGCGCTCGGCGTCAATCGCAAAGTCGATGATCAAAATGGCGTTTTTCTTGACAATCCCAATCAGCAGGAAAACACCAATCAAAGCGATGATGGAAAAGTCGAGCTTGAAGATCATCAACGCCAGCACCGCGCCCACACCGGCTGACGGCAGCGTTGACAAAACCGTGATGGGGTGCACCAGGCTCTCATACAAAATGCCAAGCACGATGTAAATGACCACCAGCGCCGCCAAAATCAGTAGCGGTTGCTGGCCTTGCGATTCTTGTGCGGTGCGTGCTGTACCCTGAAAACTTCCGCGCACATTGTTGGGCAGGCCAATGTCAGCTTCCGCCTGTTTAACGGCATCCTGGCCTTGTTGCAGGGTAGCGCCCTCAGCCAGGTTGTACGACACGGTAGTGGCCAGCTCGCCGTCCTGGTGGTTGACACTCGATGCCTTGGCGCTTTCAGAAAACTTGGCAATGGCCGAAAGGGGCACCATGGTGTTGCCTGTGGTGCCTCCCACATTACTGAGGGCCTGGCCGGTGGATGGGTCACGCAATGCAGGGTTCACCAGGCTGGCCACATTGGCCACGCCCACACCCGCTGCGCGCGCTGGCACATAAATGTCTTTCAGCGACTCGGGGCTTTGCCGGTAGCGCGGCGCGACTTCCATGATGACTTTGTACTGGTTGATGTCGCTGTAAATCGTGGCGACCTGGCGCTGGCCAAAGCCGTTGTACAGCGCGTTGTCTACGTCGCGCGACGTGATGCCCAAGCGGGATGCGCTGTCTTTGTCAACCGTCACCATGGTCTCTACGCCGTTTTCTTGCTGGTCGGTGTCGATATCTGTCAGCACGTCTTGTTGCTTCATCCGGTCAGCAAGGCGCGTAGCCCATTTGCGCAGGTCGGCAATGTTGTCGCTTTTGAGTGTGTACTGGTAGGTCGAATTGCTGCTGCGCCCACCGCCGCGCAGGTCTTGCACGGTGCCTAAAAATAAACTGATACCCGTGACCCGCGCCAGCTGCGGGCGCAGCCGTGCTATCACCGCCTGGCCACCCACCGCATCAGGCCGCTGCGCCAAAGGCTTGAGGTTGATGAACATGAAGCCGCCGCCCGCCCTGCCCCCACCGGTAAAACCAACCACCGTGTCCACCGCAGGGTCAGCGCGAATGATGTCAACCAGCTCTTTGAGCTTGCTTTGCAAGGCCTGAAAAGAAATGCTTTGGTCAGCCCGCAAGCCGCCCGTGATTTGCCCTGTGTCTTGCTGCGGGAAAAATCCTTTGGGAATCTTGACGAACAAGTACACATTCATACCAACCACTGCGACCAAAATCAGCATCACCAGCCAGCGCATGTGCAACGCCCAGTCCAGGCTGACTTCATAAGCGTGCAGTACGCGCTTGAAACCGTTGTCAAACCAGCGCGCTACCCTGCCCTGTTTTTTTTGCGCATGTGGCTTGAGCAACCAGGCACACATCATGGGCGTGGTTGTCAATGAAATGACCAGTGAGATCATCACCGCGACAGACAGGGTTACAGCAAACTCTCGAAACAGGCGCCCCACCTGTCCGCCCATAAACAACAGCGGGATAAACACCGCCACCAGCGACAGGCTGATCGACAACACGGTAAAACCGACCTCGCGCGCGCCCAGTAGCGCCGCTTTGAATCTGTCCATGCCTGCTTCAATGTGGCGGCTGGTGTTTTCCAGCACCACAATCGCATCGTCCA
>JAYVPR010000458.1:0-3367 GCA_043757245.1 Polaromonas sp.
AGCCAGCTCGTCCATGTCGCGCCCCGTGCGCGCCAAGCCGTGCCAGGCCACCACGACGTTTTTGTGCTGCGAGCCCCACTCGGTGTAATGAATGTCGCGCCCCGCGCAAGTCACATAGTTGGATGTGAAGCTCATGATGTATGTCAGGTCTTGGATTTAAACGCGGCCGCACGCAGCCGCCCCACAACGCCAGTGGGAAAGTAATACACCGACAGCACAAACAGCACGCCCAGCCACAGCAGCCAGCGGTCTGGCGACAGCAGCGCGGACAGCCATGGCAGCGGTGCAGCGGCCTCGCTGCCCAGGCGCAGCAAGTCCTGCAAATAGCTTTGTGATACCAAAAACAGCGCTGCACCAATGGCCGAACCATACATCGTGCCCATGCCGCCAATCACCACAATCAGCAGCACGTCCATCATGATTTCAAACGACAGCGACGTGTCAGGCCCGTTGTAGCGCAGCCAAAGCGCCAGCATCGCCCCGGCCAGGCAGGCAAACAGCGCTGACAAAATACTCGACAACGTGCGGTAGACCACCACCCTGTAGCCAATAGCTTCGGCGCGAAATTCGTTTTCGCGAATGGCTTGCAACACCCGGCCAAAAGGCGAGTTCACAATACGCAGCATGGCCAGCAGCAGAGTCAGCGCCGCAAAAAACAGCAGGTAGTAGCAAAGCAGCCGCCCGTCCAGCGAAACACCTAAAAACGGCGTGCTGGAGAACTCAAAACTGCTCGACAACACCTTTGGCACCTTAAAACTCAAACCGTCTTCACCACCTGTGATGTCGGACAACTGCGAGGCCAGCGTTAAAAAGGCAGAGGCTACCGCCAACGTGATCATGGCGAAAAAAATCGCCCTGACCCTGAGTGAAAACAAGCCCACCAGCAGCGCGAGTACAAACGATATCGCCAGCGATGAAACCAGCCCCACGCCCAACGCTTGCCAGGTCGGCCCCATGCGGGTGGTGGCAATGGCAATGCCATACGCGCCAATGCCAAAAAACATCGTGTGCGCAAAACTCACAATGCCTGTGTAGCCCAGCAGCAGGTCAAAACTGGCCACCAGCACGATGAATATCAACACCTTGGCCGCTACGTTAAGCGCCTTGACACCGGGGAAAATAAACGGCGCGAAAGCCAGTGCGATGAGCAACAGCACCAGCAGCACAGCCAGCATGCGGCTGCGTGGGAAATCATTGGAAAGAAGTCGTTTGATCATCGGTTAGCCACCGGGTAAACGCCCTGAGGGCGCCACAACAAAATCAGCACCATCAGCGCTATGTTTGAAAACAGCGCCACTTTAGGCAACAAAAATCCGGTGTAGTTGGCCATCAGCCCGACCAGCAATGCGCCAATCAGTGCCCCGCCGGTTGAGCCCAGCCCGCCAATGATGATGACGATAAAAATCAGCACGTTGACTTGTGCGCCCATTTGCGGCGTGACGTTTTGCTGGTACAGCCCCCACATCACACCGCCCAGGCCAGCTAGCGCACTGCCCACCATAAATACACCCACAAACAGGCGCTTGATGCGGTAGCCGAGTGACTCGACCATTTCGCGGTCTTGCACGCCAGCACGTATCAACAGGCCAATCTTGGTACGGCTCAGTACCCAGGCCAGCACGGCAAAAACAATTAACCCCACCACGACCGCCAGCAAACGGTATTTTTCAATCGCGGCATCACCCAGCAGCACTGCGCCGCGCAGGCCTTCAGGCAGCGGCAGCGCAATTTGCGCCGGGCCCCAGATTACTTTGATCAGCTCTTCACCAATGATCATGCCGCCCATGGTGATCAAAATTTGTTTCAGGTGCTGGCCATACACGGGCCGCACGATAAAACGCTCAAATGCCAGCCCCAGCGCACCCGACACCGCCATCGCCACCAGCATCGCCGGGAAAATCGCCACCAGATTGCGCCACAAGTCGGGTGAGCCGGTCCAGTCCCCCATCAAACCCAGCACCGTGGTGGCCACGAAAGCGCCGAGCGCAATAAACACGCCATGGCCAAAGTTCAGCACGTCCATCAGGCCAAACACCAGCGTCAAACCTGAGGCAATGATAAAAATAATCATGCCCATCGCCAGCCCTGCTACGGTGAGCGTGAGCCAGGTTGACGGCGAGCCGATAAAGGGCAGCACCACCACTGCCAGCACGGGCACCAGCGCCAGAGGTTTCCAGTCGAAATCAATTCTTTTCATATCGCCAGCCCCAGCAATGACTTCTGTAACGCTTCATCTTCAGCCAGCACTTGCATCGCACCCGCATGCACCACCCGCCCGTTGTCCATCACGGCCACGTTGTCGCCCAGGCGCTTGGCGAAATTAATGTTTTGCTCTACCAGCAAAATCGTGGTGCCAGTGGCTTTGAGCTGCGCAAACGCATCAATCATGTTGTTGATAATCGCTGGCGCCAGGCCTTTGCTGGGCTCGTCCACAATGAGCAAAGCGCGTGGCTCCACAATAGCTCTGGCCACGGCCAGCATCTGCTTTTGCCCGCCAGAAAGTTTGCCCGCCGGGTGATTCCAGAACTTTTCAACGGGCGGGAACAGCGTAAAAATCCACTTCAACCGTACGTCGTCCATGTCATTTGTGCGGCTGGCTTTGCGGGCTGCCAGCAGCATGTTTTCTTTCACGGTCAAGTCTGAAAAAATACCCATGTTTTCTGGCACGTAGGCAATACTCAAGCCTGCAATGTTGGGGGTGTCCCGTGCGGTGATGTCCTGGCCGTCAAACATGATGCGGCCTTGGGATGCGTGCCACAAACCCATGATGGTGCGCAGCGTCGTCGTTTTGCCAGCACCGTTGCGGCCCAGCAGCATGGTGAGCTGGCCGCGCGCGACTTGCAAGTCCACGCCGTGCAGGATGTGGTACGCGCCGATGTGCGTGTGAACACCAGCCAGTTCGAGAAGGTTGACGCTCATGACTTGCCTTTATTCCGTTCGGGCTGAGCCTGTCGAAGCCTGTCCTGCGCAACGCCAGCAGACCCTTTGACAAGCTCAGGGCGAACGGACGAGGGAGCGGATGCTGGTGTCACCCCCAAATACGCCTCTTGCACAACTGGCGACGCAATCACCTCAGCCGGCTCGCCATCAGCCACCAGCGCGCCGTTGTGCAACACAATGATGCGGTCGGCCAGCTCGCGCACCACATCCATCTTGTGCTCCACCAACAAAATAGTCTTGCGCTTGTCGGCTTTCAGCTGCCGAATCAAATTCAAAATCACCGGCGCTTCGTCGGCGCTCATGCCTGCGGTAGGTTCGTCAAACATGAACACATCGGCATCAAGCGCCATCAGCAAAGCCACTTCAAGCTTGCGCTGGTCGCCGTGCGGCAGGCTGGCCACGGTGGTGTGGCGTTTGGTTTGCATGC
>JAYVPR010000459.1:0-3362 GCA_043757245.1 Polaromonas sp.
TAAGACCGTTCGCCCTGAGCTTGTCGAAGGGTTGCCAGCATAGCGCCAGGCTTCGACAAGCTCAGCCCGAACGGTTTTTGGTTTAAGTGAACAGCATTGAGACCTGACCCCAATCTCCCAGGGCGAAAGCCGAAGGCAGGTTTATTGCAATTACAGCGTCAGCTCGTAATCCACCGTCATCGGTGCGTGGTCTGAAAAGCGCTGGTCTTTGTAGATGTGTTCGGTGCGCGCCAGTGCCGCTATGGCCGGTGTGGCCAAGTGGTAGTCAAGCCGCCAGCCGACGTTGTTGGCGTAGGCTTGGCCCCGGTTGCTCCACCAGGTGTAGGCGGCATCGGTGGTGGTGGGTTGCAGTTGGCGGTACACGTCGACCTTGCCGGCTTCGCTTAAAAGCCGGGTCATCCAGGCACGTTCTTCCGGCAAAAAGCCGCTGTTTTTTTTGTTGCCCTTGTAGTTTTTCAAATCAATTTCCTGGTGTGCAATGTTGATGTCGCCGCACAGCACATAGTCACGCTCCTGTTTTAAGGCCAGCATGTGCGGGTAAAACTCGGCTAAAAACCGAAACTTCGCCGCTTGCCTTTCCGGGCCAGACGAACCACTGGGAAAGTAGGCGCTGATGATGGACAGTTTGGGCAAGCTCTTGCGGCCTGGCCTGTCAAAGCGCAGTTCAACGTATCGGCCTTCTGCGTCAAACTCTTTGGAGCCGTAGCCGATGATCACGTCACTTGGCTCGTGCCGGGTGTACACGCCCACGCCCGAATAACCTTTTTTCTCGGCAAACTGAAAATAGCCTTTTAACCCGGCCAGCTCTTCAAACTTGCCCAGCACGTCTGGTGCCTGGGCCTTGATTTCTTGTACGCAAATACAATCCGGTTGGTAGTTTGTCAGCCAGGCCTCAAGGCCCTTGCTGCTGGCAGACCGGATGCCGTTCAGGTTCAGGCTGGTTAATTTAAACAATGGAATCAACTCCTATGGCAGGGCAAGAAAATAAACAAGACAGTCACAACAGCACGCTGGCGCAAGAATTCGTGCCGTTTGCGATTGAATCTGGCGTGCTCAAGTTTGGGCAATTCAAAACCAAAGCCGGGCGAATCAGCCCTTACTTTTTCAATGCCGGGCTGTTTGACGATGGTGCCAAACTTGGCAAGTTGGCGCAATTTTATGCGCGCCAGTTGCTGGCCGAAGAAGTAAAAACTGGCCTGCAGTTCGATATGATTTTTGGGCCTGCGTACAAGGGCATTCCGCTGGCTGCCGCCGTCAGCATTGAGCTGGCACGGCTGGGCCGCAACCTGCCGTTTGCCTACAACCGCAAAGAGGCCAAAGACCACGGCGAAGGCGGAACTTTGGTGGGTGCGCCGGTCAAGGGGCGGGTGCTGATTGTGGACGACGTGATGTCAGCCGGCACCGCCGTCCGCGAATCGATTGCCATCATTCGGGCCGCAGGTGCTACGCCGCACGCCGTAGCGATAGCGTTGGACCGGCAGGAAAAGGCCACTGAAAATGGCCAGGATGTGGCCTACAGCGCAGTCCAATACGTCACCACGCAACTGGGCTTGCATGTCACCTCGATTGCCCGCTTGACCGATTTGCTGGATTATTTGTCACTGCAAAAGAGCGGCGCGGGCGAGCACGCAGAATTTAAAGCGACTTACGATGCGGTGCTGGCTTACCGGGAGCGTTACGGCGTGGATGAAGGGTAAGGCATGATGTTTAAAACACGACTTGCGGGGGGGTGCGGCTTTCCCGTGCTGTTGTACAGCTTATTGGGCAGTGCTGCGGCACAGGGCATTTACACCTGTGTGGACGACAAGGGTCGAAAGCTCACGTCTGACCGCCCTATCCCTGAGTGCATGGACCGCGCTCAGCGGGAGTTAAACCCGTCCGGCACAGTACGGCGCGTGCTGGTTCCGCCACCTGCAGCCAAAGATCTGGCAGCGGCGGAGGAAAAAGAAAAAGCCGATGCCGAAACACGCCGACAGCAAACTGAAGAAAAGCGTCGAGACCGCGCCCTGATGACCCGCTACCCAGACCGCGCAAGCCACGATAAACAGCGCTCAGTGGCTCTTGAGTTGGTCAACGACGTCATCAAAACGGCCACCAAGCGGACGCAAGAGCTGGCCACTCAGCTCAAGGCCATCGGTATGGAGCTGGATAGTTATAAAAACTCGCCGGGCAAAGTCCCCCCCGCCATCAAACGCCGGCTTGACGAGACAGACGCCAACATGGCGACGCAAAAGCGTTTGTTAGCCGATCAGGAAGCTGAGAAAAAGCGTATCACCGAGCGCTTTGACGCAGAAGTGGCCAAACTTCAACCGCAATGGGATATGGCTGGGGTTTCTTCAGCTGGTGCGGCACCCAACAGCGTGAAAAAACCGTAAATCACTTGATTCTTGGTTTTTTTAGGCAGCTAGTTTGCAGTTGGTTGCCTTGCGCCCTCCCCTCACGGGGCAGGGTGGGGGCAAGTGCAGAACAATTGCTTGCGCCATGCGTGCCCCCATCCCAACCTCACGCGCAATCGCCAGAGGCGAAAGCTCTTTGGCCTGTCCAACTCCGCACTTGCGGACTTGGAGCCGCAGGCCGCAGCCCCGGCAGGGGAAGGAGCAAAAATTAAGCATTAAATCGGCCTCTAGCCCAATACGGACGGGCATAAATTGCTACCAATTTAATAGCATTTATTTCGTACTGAATTACCCGATTTTTTGCTTCAACAGCGCATTGACCTGCGCCGGATTGGCCTTGCCT
Organism: Polaromonas sp.; assembly: GCA_043757245.1. Taxonomy (GTDB): domain Bacteria; phylum Pseudomonadota; class Gammaproteobacteria; order Burkholderiales; family Burkholderiaceae_C; genus Polaromonas. The sequence goes on from JAYVPR010000459.1 coordinate 2,740, forward strand.
TTGGTGGCCTTCATGGCCTGGCCAACCAAGGCGTTCATGGCTTTGGTGTTGCCAGCGCGGATTTCTTCAACGTTTTTGGCGTTGGCGGCGAGTACGTCGTCGATGATTTTTTCTAGTTCGCTGGAGTCGCTGATTTGTTTGAGGTTGTCCTCCGCAATAACGCCATCAAGAATTTGCAGTACGAAATTAAACCCGCCATGCTCATTAAATGATTTAACCCGCGGATCAGGGTTGGCCCACAAACGGTCGAATGCTTGCTTGGCACCGCTGGTTGAAATGGTTCCGTCATGAATGCGAATAATTAGTGAGGCAAGTTGCTCGGCGCTGACCGGCGCGCTTTCAATAGATATATTTTCTGCGTTCAACCTGCGCGACAGCTCGCCCATCACCCAGTTGCTCGCCAGCTTGGCTTGACCACATGCCTTGGTCGTGGCTTCGAAATACGCGGCCAATGCCTTGCTCTGGGTAAGCTGCCCAGCATCGTATTCAGACAATCCATATTGCGACACAAACCGCGCCGCCATGACACGCGGTAACTCACTCATCTCAGCGCGCGTCTTCTCAACCCAATCCCGCCCAATCACCAACGGCGGCAAGTCCGGGTCGGGGAAGTAGCGGTAATC
>JAYVPR010000460.1:0-12566 GCA_043757245.1 Polaromonas sp.
CGGTGAAACGCGAAATGAGGCTGTCCGTCCAGCCGCCCACATAGCCGGCCAGCAGCCCGATGGGCACGCCCAGCGCCATCGATATACACACCGACACCAAGCCCGCCATCAGCGAGGCACGAGCGCCCCAGACCACACGCGATAAAACATCGCGACCGATTTCATCGGTACCAAACAGGTATTGCGCGCTGGGTGCCTTGCGCACGGCGCTCCAGCTGGTGGCAATCGGGTCATAGGGAGCGATGCTGGATGCAAACACGGCTAGCAATACAAAAAACACCACAATCACCAGTCCCAACATGGCACCACGCCGGCGCAGCAACCGACGCATTGCACGTTGGGCCGGGGTGGCTTCACGCGGCGCCTCGTCCGAAGTTATTGCATGCATAGGTCAGCCTCGCATCCGAGGGTTGACTAAAAAATAGGCCATGTCAGCCAGCAGGTTGAGTACGATGTAAACGCTTGATGTAAACAGCACCACGCCTTGCACCACGGCGTAGTCGCGATTGAAAACAGCATCAACGATGAGCTTGCCAAAACCTGGAATTGAAAACACCTGCTCAGTCAGCACGGCCCCTGACAACAAAGTGCCAAACTCCAGCGCGCCCAGCGTGATGATGGGTGTAAGCGCGTTGCGCAGCGCGTGCTTCAGCACCACCTGGCGCTCATTGAGCCCCTTGGCCCGCGCGGTGCGTACGTAGTCAGCATTAAGCACCTGCAGCATAGCGCTTCGGGTGTGCCGCATCAGCACTGCGGCGAAGGCATTGCCGAGCACAAAAGCGGGCATGATCATCGCGGCCAGGTTGGCCTTCAGGTCTTCGAAGGGGCTGACGTAACCCGATGCTGGAAGCCATCCGAGCGACACTGAAAAAAGCAGAATCATCAAAATACCAAGCCAGAAATTTGGCGTCGATAGTCCCCACAGCGCCACTGCGTTGGCAATGTAGTCCCAGGCGGAATCCTTGCCGACGGCAGAGACGATACCGGCGGGAATACCTATCACCAGCGCAATTACCATTGCCAGCGCCGCCAGTTGCAGCGTGACCGGGAGCTTTTGCTGGATCAAGTCCAGCACCGGCTGCTGGATCCGCAACGATTCACCGAGGTCCCCCTGAAACACACCCGAAATCCAGTACCAGTAACGCATGGGCAGCGACTCGTCCAGGTGCATTTTCTCCCGAAGGTAGGCAATGACATTCGGGTCCTGTTCTTCGCCCGCCAGGATGACAGCCGGATCCCCGGGCAGCAACTGCTGCAAGCCGAAAATGATGATCGTGACGAAAAAAACCGTCGGTACGATCGCGGCCAGCCGCTTGAGCAGGTAATTGAGCATGGGGGGGTGATCAGCGTTTCGCTTAGGACATCTTCAGGCCCTGCACCCGTACCAGCCCGTCGGGGATAGCGCGCATGCCGGTCAGCTTTTTGTTGTAAGCCCACAGCCAGTTGCGGTGAAAAAGGTAAACGATCGGGCGCTCTCGCTCGGCTTCAGCTGCCAGCGTCGCGAACGTTTTGATTCGGCTCGGCGTGTCGAGCGCGTTGCGGGAACGATTGAGCAACTCGTCCCATTGCGGCCGGCATTCACCACTGTAGTTCAGCGGTTGCTTGCAACCGTAAAAACTAAAGAGGTTGCCGTCCGGGTCGGCCCGGCCGCTCCATGCCAGCACATAAGCGTCGTACTGTCCCTTGTCGGCAAGGCTGAGCGAGGTGGCAAATTCTGTCGATTGAATCTTCACATCAAAACCGGCTTCCTTGGCCATCGCCTGCACCACCTGCGCCACACGCTGCCCGTCAGAAGTGGTGGGCGTCATCAGCGTGAAAACCGGGTTGGGGACGCCAGCTTCCTTGAGCAAGGCTTTGGCGCGTGCAATGTCTCGCTTCGGGATGGGTACATTCTTCGCATAAAAGCTGTTGCTAGGCGGCACCCACTGGTTCCCTGGGGTAGCCTCGCCATCCATCGCCACCTGCACAATGCCGGCACGGTCGAGTGACAGCTCAAAAGCCTCACGCACCCTTGGGTCGCGGCCCAGTGGGTTCTTCTGCGCAAAGTCGCTCTTGCCGGTGTTGATGGTAATGCCCTGGTAACCCAGCTCGGTAATGCGCGAGAGGGAGAGCTTCTTATCGGCCTTGATGGATGCCACGTCAGACGGTGCAACGCGCTCGATAAAGTCCAGCTGACCGGAGCGCAGGTTGGCCAGCCTGACGGTGGCATCAACGATGGGCACGAAGATGACTTTGTCAAAGTGGATTTCGGCCTTGTTCCAATAGTTAGCGAAACGCTCCAGCACGATACGATCCTGCGCGACACGCTCTACGAACTTGAACGGGCCGGAACACACCGGCTTGCTGCCAAAGTTGGTCGGATTGGCCAGCGCGGCCTTGGGTGACACCATCATGCCGGCACGGTCGGCCAGCACCGTCAACAGGGGCGAGAAAGGCGCGCTCAGGTTAATTTTGACGGTCAGATCGTCAATCACATCGACGGTGCTGACGGGCAGCAGCTCCCCGCGACGGTTGGAGCCCGCGAGGTTTTTGTGTCGCTCAATGTTGAACTTGACGGCGGCCGCATCAAACTTTTCAGCGTCATGAAAGGTCACGCCGCTGCGCAGCTTCATGGTCAGCGATTTGTTGTCTGCCGACCAGACATAAGACGTTGCCAGTTGCGGCACAATGTTGAGCTTTTCATCGATATCCACCAGCTTGTCGCACAGAGACGTAAAAACAATACGTCCCACAAAACTGCGTGCCAGGGTTGGGTCCAGTACATCGGGGTCTTCAGCAAGACCAATACGAAGGGTAGGCAAGGCTTGGGCCTGTACTGAAACAGTGGCCAGTGTGGTGATGGCTATCACGGCGTTGACCAGCCCCATCAGTAGTTTTTTACGCATTGCTTATTTCCTTTACGTTTTGTTGAAGTTAAACAAGATCACCACTTACCGGATTGAATGAAGTGTTCGCCGAACCGCCGCTAAACGCGCTTTGCAGCCGCTGCAGCCGTGCATTCACCGTTGCGCCGCCAGCCACATCGGCGGGCGCCGGAATATCTTCCCAGAAATGGCAGGCTACCGAATGGCCTTGAGCGCTCCGCAGTTCAGGTACCTCCTGGGCACATTTCTCCCGCGCATACGGACAGCGGGTGCGAAAGCGGCAACCCGATGGCGGGTTGATCGGGTTGGGCACATCGCCCTGCAGCAAAAGCCGCTCACGCTTGATGCCAGGTTCGGGAATTGGGATAGCCGACAGCAGGGCTTGCGTGTAGGGATGCCGTGGCCGGGCAAACAAGCTGCGCTTGTCCGCGTATTCAACAATCTGCCCAAGATACATCACGGCCACATGGGAGGCGATGTGTTTGACCACAGCCAGGTCGTGCGCAATAAAAACGTAGGCCAGCCCCAGGCGTTGCTGCAGGTCTTGCAGCAAATTGACAACCTGTGCCTGTATCGACACATCCAGTGCCGATACGGCCTCGTCGCACACGATCAACCGGGGCTCCACGGCCAGCGCCCGGGCAATGCCAATGCGCTGCCGCTGGCCACCTGAAAACTCATGTGGATAGCGTTGCAAATACTGTGGCGCCAAACCAACCAGATCTAGCAATTCTGCCGCCCGCTCGCGTTGCCGTCCACCTGCCAGACCGTGCAGGCCCAACGGCTCAGTCAGGGTTTGCTGCACCGTCATGCGCGGGTTGAGCGACGAATAAGGGTCCTGAAAGATCATCTGCATGTCGCGCCGCCGGGCACGCAGGCGGTCTGGTGGCAGGGTCATCAAATCGTCGCCATCAAACCGGACCGAGCCCGATGTCGCGTCCAGCAGTCGCAGCAACAAGCGGCCCACCGTTGACTTGCCGCAGCCCGACTCGCCCACCAGCGCCATGGTTTCGCCAGCGTTCAATTTAAAGCTCACGCCATCCACCGCATGCACCACGGCCGTCTGGCGGCCAAACAGGCTTTGCCGCACCGGGAAATGCTTGACTAGGGTTTCAACCTGAAGCAGCGCGCTCATGCCACCAGCTCCATGCCAATGCCTAGAGGCGCGCGCCAGCAGGCAGCTTCATGGTTGTTGTCGAGCGGCATGAGCGGAGGTGCTTCCAGGCGACATTTGTCGATGGCAAACGGGCAACGCGGCGCAAAACGGCAGCCCTGCACTTCGGTCATCGGGGTCGGCACTTGCCCTTCAATCGCATTGAGCCTCGATTGTTCCAGATGCAGCTTGGGTATGGAGCCGAGCAAACCTATGGTGTAAGGGTGCTGCGGGTTGGCAAACAGCGCCTCCACACTGGCCCGCTCGACGATGCGGCCCGAATACATCACGACCACGTCATCGGCCAATTCGGCAATCACGCCGAGGTCGTGCGTGATCAGCACAATGGCGGTGCCGGTTTCTTCGCGCAGGGTGCGCATGAGGTCCAGCACCTGCGCCTGAATGGTCACGTCCAGTGCGGTGGTCGGCTCGTCTGCAATCAACAGCCGGGGTTCGCACGATAGCGCCATGGCGATCATCACGCGCTGGCGCATGCCGCCGGAGAGTTTGTGCGGGTACTCATCAATGCGCTGCTCGGGTGAAGGGATGCGCACGCGGCGCAGCATCTCGATGGCGTGTGTGCGGGCGTCGGCATCGCTGATGTTCCTATGGCAACGTATGCCTTCGATCAACTGGTTTCCAATCGTGAACGCCGGGTTGAGCGAGGTCATTGGCTCCTGGAAAATCATGGCCATACGGTTGCCGCGCAAGGCCCTCATGGCAGCGGGTGTGATTGTCGCAAGGTCCTGGCCCTCAAAGCGTATGGACCCACCGGCGATGCGCCCCTGGCCCTTGGGCAGCAGGCCCATGATCGATAGAGAGGTAACGCTTTTGCCACAACCTGATTCGCCCACAATACCAAGCGTTTTGCCGGATTCGACTGAAAAACTCACGCCATCCACGGCAAAAAACTCACCGCCGCCTTCCATCCGGAAGCTGGTGCGCAAGCCGCTGACTTCGAGCAGGGCTGTCACGCGGTGCGCGTCTTCAATTGCGCATGAAAGCGCTCAATCGCGGCCTCGATCAGCGCACGGTCAGTGATGCCGGCAGGCCGCGTGCTGGAGGGCAGGCAGGCGGTGAAGGGCTGGTAGCGCTCCAGGCTCTTGTCGTAAAGACGTTGCAGCTCAACAAGGGGATCGGCATGGTCGTCCACTCGCAGGTCCAGTGCTGGGTAATCCTCGGTGCTGTAGACCAGCAATGCTGCCGCCTGCTTGCCGCGTTTGTCGCCACCGGCGGCCTCACCCGCAGCCAGTGCAACGATCAGGCGCTGCGCAAATGGCAGGGCGGCGTTCGCCTCAAAGGCGAGCGCCGTGGCGGCAATCACCTGCGGCCCAGCCAGCATGTTGCCGGCCACTGAAAAACCAGTGCCAGCCATGTGGCCGCACCAGTCTATGCAGGCGGCACCAGTATGGGCGGCCGACTTGCCGCTGTGGTCAATCATGTGCAACTGGCGGTGGTCGCGACCTTCATCGGCTGCTGTCAGGCGGGTAATGATTGCGGCTGGGTCAAGGTGCTGGCCCATAGCGTCAAGCGCAGGGCCAGCGTACAGCGGGTTAACCAGCGCCTGGGTGGCGACTGCCCCAACACCGCAGCGCGCATACGGGCACAGCGCCCCGACTGCAAAAAAGCGGCTGGCAATGGCCACACCGAAAGCGCCGGACGCGTCGCGCGCGAGGATGGACCAAGTCATGAAAAAACCTTCATGGGTGTGAATATAAGATATTTAAGCGGAGCATACAGATTTTTTTATCAAGCATTTGCAGCCATGCGTACTGCTGCGCTCCGTGCCGAAAGCAGGTGCGCCCGCATTTCACGTTGCGCGGTGGCTGCGTCGTGGTTTAGCAGTGCCTCGATGATCACCGCGTGTTCGCCAAACGATGCACTCATGCGTTCAAGGTTGCGGAACTGTGAACTGCGGTAGGGCGCGACCCGATGCCGCAAACTGAAGGCTATCTCCGTCAAGGCAGGGTTACCACAGCTCCGTATGATGACGTCATGCAGCGCTTGGTTAGTCTGGTCAAACAGCTCAAAATCGCTGGTTCGCATCGCTGAGCGAGACTGTGCGTGCAGGTCTGACAAACGCTTTCGGTCGCCCTGCCCCATACGCGCTGCCGCATAGCGCGCGCATGATGCCTCTAGCTCGCTAATTGCTTCAAACATCTGGCTCAGCTGATCGGGCGTCATTTGCGCAACGATGGCGCCGCGGTTGGGTCGGCACACCACCAGACCCTGAATGGCGAGTTGCTTCAGAGCTTCACGTACTGGCGTACGCGACACATTAAAAAGCCCGGCCAGCATCACTTCATCCAGCCGCGAACCCGGTTGAAAGCGGCCAAGCACGATATCGTCAGCTATTTTTTTGCTGATCGCATCAGCGCGCACACCTCGAAGTACCGGCGGTGCAGCCTGTGCGAGCGGTATGGATGGGGTTAGCACGTTGGTGGTGACCTATGCCAAGGGTAGTAGCGGATGCCAGCAGGCCAAACGCGATCCGTGAAGATCAACCACTGGCGGCGTTTCTGTGCGGCAATGGGTGCCGGCCGCTGGGCATCGCGGTGCAAAGCTGCAACCGGCGGGCAGTGCCTCCAAATTGGGGGGCGAGCCCGGAATGGCGCTCAAGGGCTTGCCCCGGTTGCCACTGCTCACGGTCGATGCCAGCAATCCCGCGCTGTAAGGGTGGCGCGGTGCATGCACCATGGTTGCCACCGGGTTTTCTTCAACGATGCGACCCGCATACATGACCGCAATACGGTCTGACAGCTCGACCGCTGCGCCTATGTCGTGGGTGACAAAAATCACCGCCATGCCGGTCTCGCGCTGTAGCTCGCGCAGCAACAGCAAAATCTGTATCTGCACCGTGGCGTCTAGTGCGGTGGTGGGTTCATCAGCCAGCAGAAGTTTGGGTTTACAAGCCAACGCCAGCGCAATCATGGCGCGCTGCCGCATGCCGCCCGACAACTCGTGTGGGTAGGCGTCGTAGCGCCGTTTGGCCTGGGGTATCTGCACCTTCTCCAGCATTTGCAGTGACTGCGCACGGGCATTGGTGTCGCTGATGGCCTCATGCGCGCGTATGGCCTCGGTGATCTGCTGGCCTATGGTGTAAACCGGGTCAAACGCCAGCCCCGGCTCCTGGAACACCATGGACGCCACACCGCCGCGGTAGTGTTCAAGTGCGCGGCCTTGCAGCGCCAGCACGTCCTGGCCATCCACGGTGATCTGGCCTTCGACACGCGTGGTGCGCTGCGGATGCAGCTTGAGCAGGGTGCGCAAAGTTACGCTTTTGCCTGAGCCTGATTCGCCCAGCAGGCCCAGCACTTCGCCCGCGTGCAAATCAAAGCTGACCTGGTTCAGTGCACTGGCCTTGCGGCTGCCGTGGAACTCGACCGTGAGGTCGCGTACCGAAACCAGTGGAGGAGAGTTAGCAATCGTGATCAAGCTGCCTTCTCCGCCGCCGCAGCGCTGTGGCCCGAGTTGCTGTCATTCATGTGGCACGCGACCAAGTGGGTTTCAAACCCTGCGGCAGGCTTGTATCTGACGAGTGCTGGGCTACGTGCAGAACAAACGGGCTCGGCAAACGGACAACGCTCGCGAAAGCGGCAACCTACTGGCGGGTTGATCGGGTTGGGTGGGTCGCCAACCAGGGGCGGCTTTTCAGTGCGGTGCGCCGGGTCCATCGACGGCACGGCCGACAGCAGTGCCCGCGTGTAGGGGTGCGCAGCAGCACCATAAATCTGCTCAACCGGTCCGATCTCAACGACCTGGCCCAGGTACATCACCATGACTTCATCGCAGATGTAATGCACCACATGCAGGTCATGTGAGATGAACAGGTAGGTCAGCTGGTGCTCGGCCTTGAGCTCCTGTAGCAGATTAAGCACTTGCGCCTGTACCGACTTATCGAGCGCCGCCACGGCTTCGTCCAGAATCACCAGGCGCGGCTCAAAGGCCAGGGCGCGGGCGATATTGATGCGCTGACGCTGGCCGCCTGACAATTCGTGCGGGTAGCGGGACCCAAACTGGTCTGGCTCCAGCCCGACCCGCACCAGCAGCTGGCGTGCCCGCTGATTGGCTTTTTCGCGCGACAGCCCATGCGCCTGGGGGCCGTAGGCAATGGTTTCAATAATCGTCAGGCGCGGGTTTAGCGACGCAAATGAATCCTGAAACACCATTTGCAGACTGCGCCTGAAGGCCTTGAGCTCCAGCCCACCGAACTCGCCTACACCTTCACCGTCAAAAATCATGGTGCCGCTGTCGGGCGCCATCAGTTTGGCAATCAGCCTTGCAGTGGTTGACTTGCCGCAACCTGATTCGCCCACGATGCCCAGCGTCTTGCCCTTGGCGATTGAAAATGTGATGCCGTCGACGGCGTGCACAAACTTTTTCTCGCGCTCAAACAGACCGCCGCGCACCGGAAAGTATTTTTTCAGGTTACGCACTGCCAGCAGCGGCTGCGCCGGGCCGCCACGGTCCTGCGAAGGTGTCATAAGAGTTGTATCGGCGTTCATCGGCGAACATCCATGGCCGAGCGCACACCATCTGCAAGCAGGTTAAATGCGATCGAGGTGAAAAAGATAAATGCGCCGGGCAGCGCAGCAATCAACGGCTCGCGAAAAATCGCCGAGCGCAGCGTGTTCAGCATCAGACCCCACTCGGGCTCCGGCGGCTTCACGCCCAAGCCAAGGAAAGAAAGGCCCGAGCCCAGAATCATGCTCACGCTCAACAGGCCCGTAGCATACACAAACACAGGCCCCAGCACATTGCCCAGCACATGCACACGGATGATCGAAAACACGCTGGAGCCGCTCATGCGTGCCGCCTCTATATAGTCCAGCCGCCGCACTTGCGTGGTCACGCTTTCGGCAATGCGCACCACCTGCGGCACAAACACCAGCGTCAGCGCTATCAGGCTGTTGCTCATACCCGGCCCAAGCGCCCCGGCCACGGCTACCGCCAGCAGCACTGAAGGAAATGCATAAAAAACATCCAGCACACGCATGATGGCCATGTTGATGCGTCCGCCGACATAGCCCGCAAACAGGCCTATCGACGTACCAATCAAAAAAGCTGCCAGCACCGGCACCACGCCCATCAGCAGCGACAGCCGCCCGCCATACATCAGGCGCGAGAGCATGTCGCGTCCCAGCTCATCGGTGCCCAGTATGTGGCCGGGTGATCCGATGGGCAACAACCGATTCAGCATGCTGGCCTTGTAAGGGTCTGCCGGTGCCAGCCACTGCGCAAAGACGGCTGCACTAATAATGATCAGCAGCACAAGCGCAGCCGTCATGGCCACCGGGTCTTGCCTTAACTGGCGCAGCACAACCAGCCAGAAGCTGCGGCTGGGGGCTGCTTGCGGCAGTGCAATGGAAGGAGTGGACGACACGGTAGGTTTCATTTCAGGCACGTCCCATGCGTGGGTCGATCAGCGGCTGCAGTATGTCCACCAGCAAGTTCAAGGCAACAAAAAACATGCATAGCACCAAAATGGTACCTTGCAGCAACGGGATGTCGCGCTGAAAGATGGCAGTGTTCAGCAAAAAGCCGGTGCCTGGCCAGGCAAACACCGTTTCAACCAAAATCGAGCCGCCCATCAGGTAGCCGATTTGCAAACCTGCTACCGCCAAAATGGTCGGTGCAGCGTTTTTGGCTACATGCCTGAAAATCGCCTTGTCACTCAGGCCGCGTGCGCGCAGCGCAATCACAAACTCCTGCTCCAGCATGTCGGCCACCAGCGCCCGCACCGTGCGCGTGATGATGCCCAGCGGTATGACCGACAGCGTCAGTGCCGGCAGCACCAGGTGGCGCAGGTGGGCATAGTCAAACGCCCATTCGGACGAACCACCCGGCCCCGCGCCCATGGCCGGAAACCAGCCCAGCCAGGTCGAAAAAATTATCGTCAGCACCAGCCCTAACCAGTAGTGCGGAATGCTTACGCCCACCACAGACAACACGGTGGCCAGCCGGTCCATAAAACCGCCGTGCCAGTAACCCGCCAGCGCGCCCAGCACGCAGCCCACCAACACGCCTGCAACGCCAGCCACGCCCGCCAGCAGCAGGGTGTTGCTGACTGCGCTCATCACTTCAGTGGCCACCTCGCGGCCCGATGCGATGGACTTGCCCAGGTCGCCCTGCACGGCGCGTAGCAGCCACTTGCCGTATTGCACCGGTACGGGCTGGTCCAGGCCGTACGCGGCCTTGAGTGCGTCAATCACTTCAACCGGCGCATCGGCCGGCGCTATGGCATTGAGCGGGTCGCCCGGTGCGATGTACACCAGCATGAAGGCCACCAGCGTGACGCCGAGTGCAATCGGCAAGGTCAACAGCAAGCGCTTGAAAACATACGAAAACATCAAAAACTTTCAGGGCGACCCTGCGGCATCGCGCGCATCCGTTGCGCATGCCTACAGGGACTGTACGTATGAATCGGCGTGAATTACATCTTCAGCGTCGTCAGGTCCTGAAACCAGTGTTGTGCCTGCACAAAGCCCTTGACCTTGGGTGACAGTACATGCGGGTTCACGTCATGCACCACCCATAACATCAGCGCATCGTCCACCATCTTTTCATGGATTTGTGCGAGCAGCTTGTCTTGAACTTTGGTGTCAAAATTATTGCGTAGCGTATCCAGCGTCTGGTCAACTTTGTCGTCTTTAAACCCGCCCCAGTTCACGCCGTTGGGTGCGATGTAGCGGCTGTCCACAAAGCGCGTGATGCCGTAAAACGGGTCAGACGTTACATAGCCGAGGTTGATGGCGCTGATGCCTTTGCCACCGTTCATGTCGGCTTTCACGCCGCTGCGCCAGTGCAGGTACAGCGCCTCAAGCTCAACCACTTCAAACTCCAGCTGAATGCCGATTTCTGCCAGGCTTTGTTGAATGTATTCATTCATTGGTAGCGACAGCATCTGGCCAGTACCGCCCTGGGCAATCACTATCTTGGCTTTGAGGGGCTTGGCCTTGCTGTAACCAGCTTGCGTCATCAACGCCTTGGCTGCAGGCAGGTCGTAAGTCAGCTTGAAAGCTGGTTTGCCAAACCAGGGGCTGGTGCTGTCCAGCTGACCCTTGGCTGGCACGGCCAGACCGTTCATCAGCTTGACAATGCCATCACGGTCAATCGCCAGGTTTGCGGCTTTGCGCACGCGGATGTCCGTCCATGGCGAGCCAGGCATGGTGCTGAAGTGGTAGGGCCATACATGCGGCGTTACATTTTTCACCAGCCTGAAGCCGCCTTTTAGCAGCTGTGGCACCACGTCGGGTGGTGGCGTTTCAATCAGGTCTACCTGGCCGCTCAGCAGCGCATTGGCGCGCGTGAGTGCATCCGGAATCGGAATGAGCACGATGCGGTCGGTTTTGGCGATGCGGGTTTTGTCCCAGTAGCCTGCGTACTTGACCAGCTCGGCGCGCTCACGTGGCACCAGTTTGTCGAGCTTGAAGGGGCCAGTACCCGACGGTTGCGATGCAAACTTGTTCCAGTCGCGGCCAACTTTTTCAAACTGGGCCGGGCTCGAAATCAAAAACCACGGCAACTGGTATAAAAACAGCGCATCCACTGCCTTGGTTGTGATTTCAACCGTGTAGTCGTCGATCTTTTTGTAGCTTGCAATCGACGGAATGCGCGAACGAACCTGAGCGCTCTGTTTGGGGTCAAACTGGGGGGACTTGTCGTTTAACACCTTGTCCAGGTTCCAGATCACGGCGTCGGCCTTGAACTCCGAACCATCATGAAACATCGCGCCCTTACGCAGCTTGAAAATCCATTTTTTGTTGTCCTTCGGATCTACAGCGAATTCAGTCGCCAAGCCGGGGATAAGCTTGCCAGGGCGCGAGTCGATGTTGGACTCCCAGGCCACCAGCGGATCATAGATCGTGTGGCCGGTGAATTGGTAGCCGCCTGCACCGCGGTCTGGTTGGCCAGTAGTCAAAGGAATGTCGACCATCGATATGCCGTAGCGGGCCACCGTTTCGGCATAGGCGCCTGCATGCAGCGAAAAGGCCAGCGACACCGCCATCAGCCAGCCCGACAAGCGGGACAACTTGTTGGGTTTCTCAAGATGTGAATGCACTAAATAACTCCAGGTTTGATGAATGACCCAGAAGTTATTGCATACACCATGCCAGTCGGTTAATTTATAACGATGTTTTTAATACAGCCATGTTTTCATTGAAGTTATGCATTATTTGTTTATGTTGACAAGCTTAGAACGGCGGCTTGATGCCCCAGCACGTCCTGCTTCGGTTGCATACAAATGCACCATTAGCGTCCACGAAACAAGCAATTGCATTTACTTTTCAGATTTGTGAATCCCGGCGCTTTAGCGACGCTGAACGACATCACCATTGGAAGTCAATAACACCCTTGTGGAGGGTAGGTGACGCCGGCGTGACGCCTGAAAGCGGCCGATTCTGGCCTGTTTTTTCTTGTTCTGGGGCGTGGATGCGGTTGTTACCGCTTAGGGATGCGGAATTAATAACTGTACCGTTTTTGGTGGTGCTGGCGGGATGCAGTGCTAGGCGATTGGAGCGCCGTGTGGCTAGCCACACAAGCGACAA
>JAYVPR010000461.1:0-3348 GCA_043757245.1 Polaromonas sp.
CAAAAGTGCGGTGGAGGCTTCAGCCGCGTCTTTGCCGGATGGCGATGTGATGGCTTTGGCCCAAGCGCCCAGTACCGTGCTTGACACAACTTTACCCAGCTCCAGCGCACTCGGCAGCAGCGCTGCGTCGCGCTTTTCCCAGGCGCTGATGACGTTGGTCAGCACTTCGCCGTGGGCTTGTACGTGCAGCTTTTTAAGTGCCATGTTGGCGGCTTCAAAAGCTTCGCGCTGTGCGCGGAAGGCGGCATCACCCAGGCGCGGGCCGCGCTCTTCAAAGGCGGGGCGCTGCTCGCGGTCTGCAAACCTTGGACGATCCTCCCGGCCTTCACGTTCGGGGCGGTAGGGCTCAAACTTGTTGTCGGTGCTTTGACGTGGGCTGCCTGGCTTACCGCCCGGTTTTCCACCCGGTTTACCTGAGTCTTTTCGGTCACCAAATTTACCGCCACGACCAGCGGGCGCTGGCTCTGCACGGCGAGCGCCGGGGCGGTCGTCGCCGCGCATGGCGACGACCGGTTTGGCGGGCTTGGGCGGCACAACAACGGCGGCTACAGGCTCGGAGCCTTCAGTTTCAGTCGTAGCGGTTTCAAGCAAAGCAGCTTCGTTTGCTACTATTTCAGGAGCATCTTGCCTTTGTTTCTCTTGGGCTACAGCCTCATTTGAAGGTGAATTTTCAGCTTCTTCAGTGGATTCAGTGATTTCAGGTTCTGCTTCTGCCGTTTCTGCAGCTTCTGCCGCAGCAGGCGAAACAGACGCTGCCAGAGCCACAGGCACCTGCCCACGCACAATCGCTTCCAGCGCCTTGGCCGCTGCGTGAATTTGCTGTGCGTCGCCGCTGGCTGTGGCTGCTTCAACCGCTTTGGCGGCATCTACCACCATGCGGTCAAACTCGCCCAAAGCTGATGCGGCTTTTTCACGCTCGGCGGTTTTGCGCTGGAAGGCATCGTCAATCGGCTTTCTGAAAGCGTCCCACATTTTTTGTTCTTGCTTGCGCTCAATCGGCACGCCCTGCGCCTCATGCTGCCAGCGCTGCTGCAAATGCTTGACGGCGTCAATATGCAGCACCGGCTCTGCACCCAGCACCTGTGCCTCTTCAATCATGGCTTTGCGGCGGGCAATGCTCTCGGCACGCGCAGTTTTAAGGGGGCTGTCGGCGGCGTCCATCGCGGCCTTCCACGTGGGCTGGATGTCAGCAAAGGCTTTTTCACCTAGATGCCCGCCGTTTTGCCACTTCTCGACAAAACCGTTCAGGCTGCGGATGTGTATTTTCCAGTCAGTGTTGGCCTTGTTGGCCTCAGCCCATGCCGTTACTTCATCAATCAGCAGCTGGCGCTGGGCTATCACAGCGTCGGTTTGCTCTTTGACAATTTCCAGCCAGGCTTCAACCACCTTGTAAGCTTCGTTGCAGGCGTCGTCAAAACGCTTCCACAGTGCGTGATTGGGTGTACCGCCCTGGTCACTGGTTTTCCACAAATCCCGCATGTGACGCAGCGCGTCTTGCTGCTTGCGGCCACCTAGCGGTTTGACCAGCAAGGCCTCGGCCTTGCCCACCAGCTCTTCACGTATCTGGTCCGCACGCCAACGCTGCCAGCCTTCAAGTTCGCCAGCTGCCGTCAGCGCGGCATGGGCCGCAGCCTCCAGCTTGCTGTCGATGTTGCGGATGTGTTGCTTGAGCGCGTCGCGCAATTCGCCCGCGACTTTTGGTGTGGCTTTGCCGTGGCCTTCACCGACTTCATGCGCCAGCTTGCTAACTGCTGCCTGCACAATACTGACTGCTTTTTCGCGCATGTCTTTCAGCGCGGCGGGGTCGATTTTGGCTTTGGCTGGTCGGGCGTCTGAAGGCGCAGCAGGCACACCGCGTGCGGCACGCAGCTCATTCGCCCACACAGGCACGGCCGGCAGTGGCGCAGCACTGTCATCAGATGCTCTGGTAGTCACGGCAATGGCCGCCTGAAACGCCTCCCACACCGCCAGCAACTGGCCGCGTGATGCATCAAGCAATGGCGGAAACTTCGCATCAACACTGGCCCAATTGGGGTCGTTGGCAATTTCGTCCGCCTGGGCCTGCCAGTGAGCGACGTCAGGGATAAGTGATTCAAGGGCAGCCTGGGCATCCCGCCACGGCTTGATTGACAGCACCTCAATGCGCTGCGCAATCAGCACGGCGGCTTCGCGCTGCACTTGGGTGCGGTGCTGCAAGTCTTCAATGGTTTTAACGCGCTCGGCCAGCTTGACCTTGACGCTGGCCAGCGGCTCTTTCGACAGCGGCGCGCCGGCCTTGGCCGCATCACGCTGCCAGGCCAGGGCATCAGCCAGATTGAGCTTGCCAATTGCCAGAAGCGCGTTGGCCTTGTCGGCCCATTCAGCGGCAATGGCTTCTTGGCCCTTGCTGCGCTTGAGCTCGTCGAGCTTTTCTTTAAGTGGCTTGGCTGCGCCCTTGTCGCGATTGGCCAGGTCTTTGTACACCTCGGCCATTTGTTCGGCGCTGGGGTCGGTGGCTAGCCAGGTGCGAATGCGTGCGGTGCGCTCGCCAGACGTAGGGGCAGAGAAAGCGCCACCGGTCAGGCCGTCAAGCGGATGCGCATCAGACTTTGGCGTCGTTTTGGCTACGGAAACGGGGGCTGGGGCGGGTTTGGATGATTTGAACATGTGGAGCGCCAGCCGCTGGTTTACAGGCGGCGAGGCGAATGGGTGAGGAAAAGAAAAGAGCGTTTAAGAAGAGGTCGTTTGAAAGCGCGAAGCGAGTATTTTCGCTGATTTATGGGGCGGTTGGTTAGGGAGTTCAAACGGCTCAAGACATCGCGATATTCAGATCGGCGCGCGGCACCCGTTTGGCACCCGTTTGGCATCGGTTTTAGCGTCAGTTTAGGTATCCGGTTCACGTCCGCTTTCGCGTCAGCCTTGCCAGAATTACTGGCACCAAGTAGCCGACATCGACACTGATTTTGCCCCGCGCGATACCGTAGCCCGAGTATTTGACCGAGTACAGCGACAGCGGCGGCAGTTCAGGGTCGCGCACCGTGCCAGTGATGTCTAGCGCCAGCGGCTTGGCCAGCCTTTCATCCATCCAGCCAGTTGGCGCTGCACCAACGCGCCAGCTTTGGCTTACCTATTGATCCGGCCTTGTGAAGTCCGAATCCCTTTATCCGTTCGCCCTGAGCACGAACGGAAACACGAACGGAAAATTTATACTTTATTGAGCCGGAGCAATAACTTTGAATTTGCTGCTTGTCATAGCGCTAGGGCCCAGGATCCTGGGCGGCAGAAAGGACGTCGGCTGCAAATTGACCGCAGCGGTCTATTTTTCGCCAATTTCTTGCCAAATATCCAGATATTGGGCGGCGAAATCGT
>JAYVPR010000462.1:0-3344 GCA_043757245.1 Polaromonas sp.
GGCACGTCAAACATGGCCGCCAGAGCGCTTGGGTTTTTCTCCACCACAAAAGCAATTTGCGTGGTGTTGGCAATGTTGCTTTGGGCTCCTATGCGCACCACATTGCCGTTTTCGGCAATCTCGGGGGCTTGCAGCAGCAGGTCCTTGCTTTCCGTGGGCGCGCTGGTTGCGCCCATGGCTTTGACGGCTTCGGCCAGGGTTTTGCTGTCAAAAGCAGCTTTATTCCAACCCGGTGCACCTTGCGCGTGCACCGCTGGCAAACCTGTTGCGGCTGCAATAGCAACTGCGGTGGCACCTGAGCGGTGCAAAAAATCACGACGTTCCATAGCATCTCCTTCAATACAAAAATTTCTATTCATTCGATTAAACACAAAAGATCGGCCACAAAAGATTAGACACAAAAATAACTGGCGGCGAAGAGGGATAAAGCCTAGGACGGCATGCCGTCCATGAGCAATTTTGCAATTTTGCAATTTGGCTTGCATCATCCAGACTCAAAGCCTGTTCCGGCATTGGAGCCGCCCCCAAAACACCTTGCCCACCATTTTTATGGTGCTTGGCAACATTGCCACAGCATCATTTTTGGTTTTGTTTTGTTACGCACTGGAATGTCTTTTAACGCCGGGCCAACCAATTTGGTGGACATGCCGTGGCAGACCAGGTGGACATTTTTACAGAGAAAAGGTTAGATTTGGGCGCGCTCCAGAGCATGGCGCGGTTGATGTAGTCCAACAGCGCTGACAGGCTGGACAGCTTCATGAAAGTGGCGTACTGCGGGCCAGTTAGCCGCTGGCGGCAAGCTTTCACCACGCCCGGTTCTCATGTTGTCAGGCTTCATACCGCCTGCAATCATCTATGGCGCTGTCGCCACTTTTTGATACACCCAGGCGCGCCAACGAAAGAGCTATAACCAGAGCGAGGACGGTTGAGCGCTCGCGCGCAGGCTTGATGCCGGCAACTTTTTATGCACCGCCGGCGGGCAGGTCAAACTGAAAGTCAAACTGGATCAGCTTGTGATGGACTGGCGTACCTGCTCCAATGCAGCCGGGTCATCCATTGTCGTCAAATCGCCAGCATCACGCCCTTCACACACGGCCTGTATGGCGCGGCGAAGCAACTTACCGCTGCGGGTTTTGGGCAATGCTGCCACAAAACGAACACGCGATGGCCGAGCCACCGCACCCAGATCACCGTCCACGCGCTTCATGATCTCGCCTTCAAGCTTGAGCGATGCAGCGCTGTCGTTTAAAACGCCCGAGTCCCGGGGCACCACAAACGCCATTGCCACCTGGCCTTTGAGAGTATCTGCCACGCCCACCACCGCGACTTCAGCCACTGCTGCATGACCCGAGATGCTTTCTTCAATCTCGCGCGTCCCCAGGCGGTGGCCTGCGACGTTGATCACGTCATCGGTACGGCCCAAAATAAAATAGTAGCCATCTTCGTCGCGAATGCCCCAGTCAAAGGTGCTGTACACCATCTTGCCCGGCATGCTCTTCCAGTAAGTATTGACGAAACGCGTGTCGTCCTTCCAGATTGTTTGCATGAAACCAGGTGGCGTGGGGCCTTCAATGACAACCACGCCTTTTTCATTCGGCTGTGTGAGCTCTTCACCCGTTGTTTCGTGCAAAATTTTCACACGGTACCCGTACATGGGGATGCCAGGACTGCCGAACTTACTGGCTTTTTTCTCCACACCATTGGCAATCGTTATCAGCGGCCAGCCGGTTTCGGTTTGCCAGTAGTTGTCAATGATGGGGACGTTCAAGCCTTCACTGATCCAGCGGGCAGTTGGCTCGTCAAGCGGCTCGCCCGCCAAATACAAAGCGCGCAGGCTGCTCAGGTCGTATTTTTTGAGCAGCGCCGGATCTTGTTTTTTCAAAACTCTCACAGCAGTTGGCGCGCTGAACATGGCTGTAACCTGGTACTTTTCAACCAAACTCCACCAAATGCCGCCATTCGACTGGCCGTCCATGCCCTGCGTGGGCAAGCCTTCGTACATGATGGTCGCCATGCCAGCAATCAATGGCCCGTAAATAATGTAGCTGTGGCCCACCACCCAGCCAATGTCACTGGTCGAAAAGTAGGTTTCACCCGCCTTGACATCAAAAATATGCTTCATGCTGGCCGCTAACGCCACCGCGTAGCCACCCGTGTCGCGCTGCACGCCCTTGGGTTTGCCCGTGGTGCCACTGGTGTAGATGGTGTAGCTGATGGCGGTGGAATCCAATGCCTCGCACGGCACTTGCGCGTGCATGTATTTGGCGCGCAGGTCAGCCCAGCGCAGGTCGCGCCCGGCAACCATGTCCATCGGTGTCAGCCCACGGTCAACAAGCAACACGGCTTCGGCTTTGTGGCTTGACAGGCGGATGGCTTCGTCCAGCAGCGGCTTGTAAGGCACAATTTTGCCCCCGCGCGAGCCTGCGTCGGCACTGACAATCACTTTCGGCGTGGCGTCATCAATCCGCGAGGCCAGCGAACCACTGGCAAACCCCCCAAACACCACACAATGAATGGCGCCAATGCGCGCGCAGGCCAGCATGGCAAATGCCGCCTCTGCAATCATGGGCATATATATCAGCACGCGGTCTCCCTGCACCACACCCATGGCTTTCAAACTGGCAGCCATGCGCTGCACTTCGAGGTGAAGCTCCTTGAAGCTGTAGGTCCTCTCGACACCCGTTTCACTTGACACATAAATCAGAGCCGCCTGGTCGCCACGTGTGGCCAGGTGGCGGTCAACCGCGTTGTGACACAGGTTGGTTTTACCGCCTTCAAACCAGTGCACAAACGGTGGCTTGTCGTCGTTACAAACACGGCTAAACGGTGTGAACCAGTCGATCAGCTTGGCCTGCTCAGTCCAGAAAGCATCAGGCTGGTCGATGGACTGCTTATAAAAATCGGCGTAACTGATGATCGGAGTTTGGGTGACGGTTTGCATGATTTGTATCTGGATGTTTTTTCAAATGGGGCTATCGATCTAGCCAACTGAAGTATGAGCTTCTTTATCTGTTCGCCCGGGACTTGCCGAAGGGTTTACCTGTAGAAAGGCAGGTTTCGACGAGCTGAGCACAAACGGGAAGTGAATACTTCAACAAGCCAAAGCAATAAAACTGAATTCATAATTATGAACAAAGGACTTTCAATTGGCTGACGGATGCTGTGTTACCGCATCCAGATTCTCTTAAAACTATCAAATCAGGAGCTGTTTACGTCCGTATCTATTGGGCTAAAGTCCAATTTAACCCGAGATTGTCCATTAGGACGCAGGTGTATGGCGAGGCGAGTTGCGAGTCAGTTTGGTCACTGGTGAGGATCCTATTAGCCCCGCTATCGGTGACGAA
>JAYVPR010000463.1:0-3340 GCA_043757245.1 Polaromonas sp.
CTTGAGTTGTCAGACGCAAAAATGGACACCATGGGTTATGCCTGCCTGGTGGCCATCATGAGCATGGGCAAGGGTTACCACCGCGAGTCGCAGCGTCGCCTGCATGAAGTGACGGTGGCCAACAACTCGCCCACCTCGATTGCCACCAGCGCTGGCGCCCTGGTTGAAGGCTTGCAGGCCATGGGGGCCAAGCGTGTTTCCATCATCGCGCCATACATGTTGCCGCTGACGCGGCTGGTGATTGAGTACATTGAAAACGAAGGCATTGAGGTGATTGACAGCATCTCGCTGGAAATTCCGGATAACCTCGAAGTCGGCGCGCGCGACCCGAAAGCCCCAGCGGAATTATGGAAAAAACTCAATCTCAAGGGTGTCGATGCCATCGTCGCTTCGGCCTGCGTACAAATGCCGTCTTTAGCATCGATACCGCTGATCGAGCAGGCCAGCGGCTTGCCGGTTGTATCCAGTGCGGTCTGCACGACCTGGGCATTGCTTAAAAATCTGGGTCTGGAAAGGCGCGTACCGAATGCCGGTGCGCTGCTGTCTGGCCGTTTCTAGTTTTAGTTTTTAAGGAAAAAATATGAAGCTCTCATTTTTGAAACCACTCCGTACCGCTTTTTGCCTGACATCTGTTGCCCTTTTTTTCAGCGGCAGCGTCATGGCTCAAGCTTTCCCCGCCAAACCCATTACGCTGGTGGTACCCAACCCCCCCGGCGGCTTTGTCGATGCTTCGGCGCGGTTGATCAGCGAGCCGCTGTCGCGCGTTATCAACCAGACCGTGGTGGTGGATAACAAGGGTGGCGGTAGCGGCAATTTGGCTTATGGGCTGGTGGCCAGGGCCAACCCTGATGGCTACACGCTGCTCACCTCTTATTCGGCCTACCACGTCGGCAACCCGGCACTGTCACCCAAGCTGCCTTGGGCGCAGAAAGACCTGATTCCCGTTGCGCTGGCCACGGTGGCGACGAATGTGATCGCTGCCCACCCATCCGTGCCGGCGAATAATTTGAAAGAGTTCATCGCCTACCTCAAGGCCAACCCCGGAAAATTGAGCTATGCATCGCAGGGTAGCGGCTCGTTGTCGCATATCGGTACCGAGATGTTCAAGCTGCAAACTGGCACCAGCATGGTTCACATCCCCTACCGTGGCTCTGGCGCGGCCATTCAGGATGTGCTGTCGGGGCAGGTACAGGTGTTTATCACCACGCCACCCTCTGTGATGCAGCACATACAGGCCGGCAAGCTCAAGGGCTTTGCAGTGGCGGGCCCCGCAAGGCAACCGGGTATTCCGAGTGTGCCAACGACTGCCGAGGCTGGGCTGAAAGGCTTTGAGCTGGTAGCCTGGGTCGGCATTTTTGCACCCGCCGGTACGCCGCCTGATGTGATCGCCAAGCTAACCGCTTCCATCAAGCAGGCGCTGGAATTGCCCGAAACAAAAACCCGAGCCACCGCCGCGGGCATCGACCTGCGCTATTTGCCACCCACCGAGCTGGACGCCCTGGTCAAACGTGAAACCCAGTTTTGGGCCAAGACGATTAAAACCGCCGGCATCACGGCTGAATAAAACCAGCCCGGCCAGCCCAGCATTACAACCACAGGAGACAAACCATGCCACGTTACACGCTACTCGTTAACGGCAAGTCGCAAACGGTGCAAGCCGATGCCGACACGCCACTGCTGTATGTACTGCGCGATGACCTCGCGCTCAAGGGTCCGAAATACGGTTGTGGCCTGGGCCAGTGCGGCGCCTGCACGGTACACGTCAATGGTGTGGCTACGCGCTCGTGCCTGCTACCGGTCAGCACGCTGGGCAACCGGGCTGTCACCACGCTTGAAGGGCTGGGCAGCAGCAGCAAGCCTGGCAAATTGCAGCAGGCTTTTATCGACGAGCAGGCGGCCCAATGCGGCTACTGCATCAGCGGCATGGTGATGACCTCTGCCGCATTGCTCAAGACCAATCCGAACCCGAGTGATTCAGACATCAAGAACGCGCTGGCGGGCAACCTCTGCCGCTGCGGCACCCATCAACGCATCTGTGCCGCCGTCAAGCGCGCAGCCACCGCGTAAAGGAGATGATGATGAGCACAACAACCATTGTTGATACCCGCATCAGCCGCCGAAGCCTGCTCAAGGCTGGTGCTGGCGCGCTGGTCGTCGGTTTCAGTGCCGATGCCACGCTGGCGCAAGTCGCTGGCGCTGCACTGCGCCCCGCCAAGTCGGTCGCCAAAGATGTGGTCGATTCATTTGTGGTGCTTGAGCCTAATGGCAAAGTCACCATATTTGTCGGCAAGGTCGATCTCGGCACAGGCACCAAGACCGCGCTGGCACAAATGGCCGCCGACGAACTTGATGTGGCTTTTGAGCGCATCGAGATGGTGATGGGCGACACCGCCACCACACCAGACCAGTGGTTGACCGGAGCCAACCTGACGATTGCGCAAGGTGGCGGTGAGCTTCGCCGCGCCTGTGCCACCGCCCGGGCTGCGCTGCTGGCGCGCGCATCGACCAAACTTGGCGCGCCGGCCGGCGACCTGACAATTTCCAACGGCATGGTTCGCGTCAAGAGCGACGCATCACGTAGTGCGTCGTATAGCGAGCTGATGCAGTCGGCCAACGGTTTTGATCTCAAAGTTGACCCGAAGGCTCCCTTGAAGCCGGCAGCCGACTACCGCGTGGTGGGCCAGTCGATTCCGCGCGTGGACATTCCGGAAAAGCTCACCGGCGAGTTCATGTACGCGCACGACTTCCGTTTGCCCGGCATGTTGCACGCCAGAGTGGTACGGTCAGACGAGCTGGGCGCGCGACTCGAATCAGTCGATGACAGCGCGGCCCGCAAGGTCAGCGGTTTTGTGCAGACGGTGCGCAAAGGAAACTTCCTCGCTGTTGTGTCACGCAGCGAATGGGGTGCCGTCAAGGCCGCCAGGGCGCTCAAGACCACCTGGTCAGCCGGCACCGGCCTGCCCGACAAGGCCACGGTGTTTGACTACTGGCGCAAGCAGCCACTGGCAAAAGAAGAAGCCACGCAAAAAGTCGGCGATGCACCTGCAGCGCTGGCCACCAGTACACGCCGCGTGAAGGCGAGTTACGAGTTTGCGGTGCAAACCCATGCGTCCATCGGCCCGTCCTGCGCGGTAGCTGATTTCAGCGGCGGCAAGCTGGTGGTCTGGTCGCCCTCACAGGCCACCCATTCGATGCAAAGCGAGCTGGCTGCCATCACGGGTCTGGCGCAAGACAAAGTGCGGCTGGTCTACCTCGATGGCTCCGGTTGCTACGGTCGCAATGGCCACGAAGATGCCACCGCCGATGCCGCACTGATCGCCACCATGATAGGCAAGCCGGT
>JAYVPR010000464.1:0-3323 GCA_043757245.1 Polaromonas sp.
ATCCCCAGCGGGGCGACCGAGTGAATCAGCATGGACACGATTTCATACTGCTCGGCGTCAAACTTCCAGTAGTAGTAGCCCAGCAAAGCCAGCGTGAGCAGACTGACGATGCCGAAACCGGTGTAGAAACCTTGGGGCACCGGTTCGGTTTTAGGCGCATCGCCACCTTCGCCGGCACCCATGTCGCGCAAGGGCTCGTCTTCGCCTGGCTTCGTGCTGTCCGTCACTGTGCCCGAGGGCTGCAACTCGTCGCCAGAACCGGGCGGCGCTTGCAAGCCGCCTTCGGCGGGTGGCTCCTGCACACCACCTGAGGCAGCCGGTGGCTCTTGCACAGCACCGGTGTCCACTGGTGGAGTCTGCACCCCACCCGCCAGGGCCACAGGGGCCGCTACGGCTGATTTTTCAGCCATCTGAGCGACAGCAACTGCGGCTGCATCGTTGTCTTTTTGCGAGTAGATCGTGACATACCACCAGGTCGCACCCAGCGTGGCCACCGCCAGAATGGCCGGTGCCAAGGCACGTGTCAGACCCGCCAGCAACTGCCACCATTTCAGGTTAACGCCTGCAACGCCTTTGCGCAAAGCTTTGGCAGGTGAGACGACGGCCATGAACATGGCCGGCAACATGAAACGCGAGTAGCTGGCTTCGATATGCGCGACCCAAGGTGAGATCGGCGCACGCATCTGCTCCATCGGCAGCCTGGGAGCAATCTTCGGGTTAATCATGCACCAGCCGATCACGTAGATCAGGTACAAGAAAGCCAGGAAGAAGCCCGGGAACATGGCCGCTGCGTAAAGCTTGACGACCGACTGACCAGCCACCGCTGCGTACACAATGATCATGACCGAAGGCGGAATCAAAATACCCAGCGTGCCCCCGGCGGTGATAACACCCGCTGCCAAGCGCGTGTCATAACCCGCGTTCAACATGGGGCGCATGGCGATCACGCCCATCAGCACCACCACCGCACCCACCAAACCACTGGCAATGCCCCAGAAGGTGCAGATCACCAGGGTGGTCACAGCCAAGGAGCCAGGCAACTTGCGAAACGCGAGCTGCACGGCGTGGAACATTTTGTCCACCAGTGCGCCGCGCTCCATGACATAGCCCATCAGCACAAAGAGCGGGATCGATAACAAGACGTCGTTGTTCATGGCGCCGAAAGCGCGTTGAACCATCAGCGGGAATATCTTGTTGTCCAACCACGGCATAGCCGGGTCGTAAAAGGCCACAAAACCAAACATCATGCCCAAACCCATCAGCGTGAACGCGGTGGGAAAGCCCATCATGATCACGACCACGATCAGGCACAACATGGTCATACCCAGTGCAGCGTTGCTCATCATTAACCCTTCATTCCAATAGATTTCTCGATGGCCAGTTTCTTGGCTTCTTCATCGACGAATTCGCTGCCTTCGAGCTGCTGGGCCACCACGTCGGACTCTTGCGCGTCTTTCAAGCGGGGCGTCCATTCACCCGTTTTGAGGCACACCACGCAACGCACAATTTCTGAAACACCCTGCATCAAGACCAGCCCACCGGCCAGGGGAATGATGAATTTGAAGGGGTAGACCGGCAGCGGGTCGGCGTTGAAGGTCTGCTCGTGGATGGCCAGCGAATCCTGAAAGTAGGACCAACCGGCCCAGGTCAGTGCGGCGATACCGGGCAAGAAGAAAGCGATGTACAGCACCAGGTCAATGCTGGCCTGGGTCCGGGGTTTGAAATTGCCATAGAGGAAGTCGCCACGCACATGGCCGTCTTGGCACAGGGTGTAGGCGCCGCCCATCATGAACAGGGTTCCGTACAGCATATTGCTGGCATCAAACACCCAGGCGGTGGGCGCGTTGAGCGCGTAACGTTTGAAGACCTCGGCCACGACCAAAAGCATCAGCACCACGATGAGCCAGGCGAATGCCTTGCCCACCCAGGTGCTGATTTCGTCCGCCGTGTGTAAAAGTGTTTGAACTTTCATGAATTTTCTTTCGGGGGAAAAACAAACCAGCCACAACGGTTGCCCGGTGTGGCTGGCGCGAGGCGTTAATTATCGGCGATGTGGCTAATACGCTAAATCAATCAGGCCTTCTTGGCACCCTTGGCAAAGTAGTGGTTGTAGGCCATTTTGAAATCGACCAGGTAGTCGTTCTGCCACTGACCAGCGCGCTCGGCATAGGCTTTTTGCGAATCCAAAATCTTCTTGAACAAGGGGTTTTCGCCACCCTTTTTCTCAATGATCTTGTCCCACGAAGCCAACTGGGCCTTGAGGATGGCGTCAGGCGTCTTGTAGAACTTGATGCCTTGCTTCTTCATCTCCTCGTAGTCTTTTGAGTTGCGCTCAATGGCCTTCCAGCTCATTTCAGCGCTAGAAGCTTGCACCGCGTAATCGATGATGGATTTGAGTTCTGCTGGCAAAGCGTCGTATTTGCCCTTGTTGAACAAAATCTCAAACTGCTCGCCCGACTGGTGGAAGCTTTGCAGCATGCAGTTTTTAACCACATCAGGGAAGCCCAAGATGCGGTCAGAGGTTGCGTTGTTGAACTCTGCGGCATCGATCAGGCCACGGTCCAGTGCAGGCACGATTTCGCCGCCAGGCAGCGGGTTCACGGCAGCGCCGAGTTCGGTGAAAATGTCTACTGCCAAGCCCACGGTACGGTACTTCAAGCCTTTCAGGTCGGCCACTTTGGCAATTGGCTTTTTAAACCAACCCAAAGGTTGAGTGGGCATGGGGCCATACACGCGAGAGATCACGTCCATATTCAATGACTTGTAAATCTCTTCCAGCAGTGCTTTGCCACCGCCAAAGTTGTGCCAAGACAGAACCATGTTAGGGTCCATGCCAAAGGCTGGGCCGGAGCCCCACAGCGCCAACGCCGAGTTTTTGCCGTAGTGATAGGCCAAAACACCGTGCCCGCCGTCCAAGGTGCCTTTGTTGACCGCTTCCAGCAATTGGAAGGCAGGAACCACCGCGCCCGAAGGCAAAACCTCAATCTTCAAACGACCGCCGGCCATGTCATTGACTTTTTTGGCGAAGTCGTTGGCATACTCGTGGAAGATGTCTTTGGCCGGCCAAGTGCTCTGGAAGCGCAGCGTCGTGGTTTGCGCCATCGCCACCATGGGGGCGGACATCGCGCCGGCGGCAACAGCAGCGCCTTTGAGTAGGTTGCGGCGACGTGAAGGGGTTTTATCGGTCATTCGATTCTCCAGATGGTTACATTGTCAACCAACTATCTTAGGGTAAGTGCTAGCTGTTAGCGCAGAGGGTTTTCCCGGTTTTGCCAGAACCCGCAGGTTGATAGATATTCCATGGTTATTTGCATTCTTTTCAA
>JAYVPR010000465.1:0-3313 GCA_043757245.1 Polaromonas sp.
GTTTTTGGTCATCATCGGCCTGTTGATTGGCGTGCAGGGTTTGTGCCTGTATTCCGCCGTGGCGCGGCTGCCCGTGGCGCTGGCCTTGCTGGCTTTCAATACCTACCCGTTGTGGACAGCCCTGTGGGACCGCCTGCTGTACCAGCGCCGCCCCGAGCGCGCCACGCTGCAAGCCATGCCGGTTATTTTGGTCGGCCTGGCGCTGGCGCTTGATGTGCTGGGTGCAGCATCGGGCCTGGGCGCTGCGGAGCATTGGGCGCGCATGGGTGCAGGTGTGGCGTTTGCACTGGCGGCAGCGGCCACATTTGGCTTGGCGCTGGTGCTGACGCAGCATGAAACCACCGGGCTTGATGGCCGGCTGCGCACTGCCTGCACCATGATGCTGGCAGGCATGGTCGCGTTGGCGATGGTGGGCGCGCAGGGCGGCGTGCACTTGCCCACCGCAGCAGCAGGCTGGTGGGGCCTGGGAGCCTTGACATTTTTGTATGGCACAGCTTTCAGCATCTTATTTACTGTGCTGCCCAAGCTGGGCGTAGCGGGCAATTCAGCCATCATGAATGTGGAGCCGGTGTTTGCGCTGGTACTGGCATGGCTGATACCGGGCCAAACCATCGCGCCCATTCAAGTTGCCGGCGCGTTGCTGGTGGTGGGCGCGGTCATGGCGTTGGGGCTGCGCAAAGGCTAGCAGCCTCAATACACGCGAAGTCATCGCCAAGGCCCGACACCCCTTGCGACTACCCGAACCTCGGGTTTTGAGCCAAATCCAGGCATTAAATTGGCCTCTGACCCAATAAATACAGCCGTAAGCAGCTCCTGAATTCATAGTAATAATAAACTACATGCACCGGTCGAGTTGACCATGAAGCATGGATGTTTCTGGTGTTGCCCAAAATGTCTCTGTCGGGTTTGGATACCCAGCAGACTTTGTGCTGATGGTTAGAAAAGTCCGCTTTGCTGCGTTATGCATAGCTATACATAAGCTGCGGTTGCAGTCTTTCGAATTTGGCTCGCTGAAATCACACAATCGACTAGAGCTGGTCATTCGCAGCACTGCCCGGTAGCGGTGGTTCAACGCATAGAAATTAAAAGCTAGGGATGGACTGATGCGGGTTCGTGGACGAGGGGTGCGCTGACCATCATTGCCTTGGCGCTGGTGTCTATTTTATGGTGACTACTTGACCGCTTCTCGATGTGATTTGTCCACCCTTTCCACGCTACTGCGAATCTGTTATGACTGCCCAGCGCATGCACCGTTTCATAGGGATCCACCTCAAAATCAGTCCTACGCTCCGATACACTGAAATGGAGGTGCCAGCGGCAGCGACTTTCCAAATTTCACATGGCTATTTTGTCAAACCTTCCACTCCGATCAACTCAGTGCAAGGATTTAAAAAATGCTGCGTCAATTATTTTTTGCCCTGGTCGCGCTGGCCAGCCTGTCGCTTTGAAGCAGGTCGAAGTCAATGGTGTGAAGATCACCTATACCGAACAGGGCACCGGTGTTCTCGTGGTGTTCGTGCATGGCTCGATGACTGACCGGCGTGTTTGGGAAGCACAGCGCCCCGACATTGCCGCCAGATACCGCTACATCGCCTACGACCAGCGCTACTTCGGCACGGAGCCCTGGCGCGACGATGGCAAAAACTTTAACCAGATGACACACGCCGCCGACTTGGTGGCGTTCATCCAGTCCCTCAAGGAGGGGCCGGTGCATGTGGTGGCCTGGACGTATGGCGGCTCAGTCGCCACCCTGGCTGCCAGCCAGCGCCCCGAGCTGTTTCACAGCCTGTCCTTGCACGAACCGACCATCGGCAGCCTGATCGACGGTACGCCCGAAGGCAAGGCTGCAATCAGCGCATTTGGCAGCGCCGTGGCGCCGATGCTCTGCTGGCTACCCAGCGTTTCTGGGAGTTCGTGCTCATCCTTCCCGAGGGCGGTTTCAAGCGTGAGCCGCAGGCGCTCCAGGCCAGCGTTCTGGACAACGTGCGCTCGGTGCCGTTGACGCTCAACGCTCCGCCGCAAGCGATCACTTGCGACATGGTCAAGGCCATCACCGCCCCAGTACTGATCACCGTCGGCGCCAACACGCGTCCCCTTTGGACGCTGGCGGGTCAGACGCTGCAGCGCTGCGTGCCTAATGGCAAGCTGGTGGTGCTGCCGGGTAGCAACCATGATGCGACGGTGCGTAACCCAGCCGCCTTTAATCGCGCGCTGGTGGACTTTCTGGCGATTCGCTGACGCACTGCGACGAACGGCTGCAAGCTGCTATGAGGCACAAAATAGGTTTTAGAAAAAATAATTTAAAACTTGTGGAATAAACCGTTGAAGGGTGCCGTCTACCTCTATGTCAGGCACATATCGATGCCTGATCCCGAGTTCAAACCCTAATTTCATTTGGAGCCTTTTATGTTCAAAACCCTTTCTCTCAGCGCTTGCGCCACCGCCATGTTGTTGGCTGCCAGCGGCGCCATGGCTGCACCTGTCGACGACGCGAAAACCCACTTCCAGGCCATCGGCGCTGGCGACCTAGCCGTCGTGATGCGCGGCTATGCCGACACCGCCCAATTCAACTGGATCGGTGGTCCGCTCGACGGCACTTACACATCGTCCGATGCGATTCGCGGTACATGGGAAAAGCTCATGAAATCACAGGGCACCATGAAGGTGAGCGTGGACAAGCTCGAAGAGTCTGCCAACCCAAAAGGCTCCACCATTTCAGCCAACGTACAGTTTGAAGGCAAGGCACCTATCAAAGTGCGCTATGTGCTGACCTTCCGCGAAGGCAAGATCGTCAGCGAAACTTGGCAGATTGACCCCAAGCTGTCAGTCGCTGCCTATTAACAGTCAACCCGTCACACCTTTTCCTGGAGACCGTTATGAAAATCTCGCTATTTCTCGCAACACTTACCATCAGCGCTGCATCCATGGCTGTCAGTGTTTCTGCCTCAGCGGCCGACGCGCCAGCCAAAATTTCTGGCGGCGCATTGGTTGCAGCCAACGGCATGACGCTTTACACCTTTGACGCCGACAAGGCTGGCAGCGGCAAAAGCGTTTGCAACGGCCCCTGTGCCGGTTTGTGGTCACCATTGATCGCGGCCGCTGATCAGGCCTCCGGGGAGTACAGCGTGGTCACGCGAGACGATGGCGTACGCCAGCTAGCCTACAAGGGTAAGCCGCTGTATTTTTACAAGGCTGATCAAAAAGCAGGTGATCGCACGGGCGACAACTTCAAGGACGTTTGGCACATCATCAAGGAGTGATGGTTGGCATCCAGTCAGTCAAATGTAATAAGGCCACAGTGTGCAAAACGATA
>JAYVPR010000466.1:0-12366 GCA_043757245.1 Polaromonas sp.
TTTTTTGCGCTGACCTCCGATTTTCAAACACACTTTTATGGCAAAACATCTCGATCTGGAAGAGCAGGAACAGCTTGCCGAATTCAAGCACTTCTGGAAGCAGTACGGAGACCTCATCACCTGGGTTTTGATTGCTGTTTTTGGCACGGTTGCTGCCTGGAACGGCTACCAGTATTGGCAAGGCCGTCAGGCAACGCAGGCGTCAGTCATGTATGACGAGGTCGACCGAGCCGTGCTGTCGGGTGACATGGCCCGCATTGAGCGCTCGCTGGCTGACATGAACGACCGGTTTGGCGGCACTGTTTACGCTGAGCAAGCTGGGCTTTTGGTCGCCAAAGCCTATTATGAAAAGGGCAATGTCGATGCCTCAAAAGCTGCACTTACCTGGGTCTCAGACAAAGCGAATGAAGAAAGTTACAAGTCGATTGCCAAATTGCGTTTAGCGGGCATTCTGCTTGAGACCAAGAACTACGACGACGCCTTGAAGTCGCTGACGGGCACATTCTCCAAAGATTTTGCGCCTTTGGTCAACGACAGACGGGGTGATATTCTGCTTTTACAAGGCAAAAAAACCGAAGCCAAAGCGGAGTATGAAAAAGCCTACAAGGGTCTGGACGAGCGTGCAGAGTATCGTCGGCTGGTGGAAGTCAAGCTCAATGCCTTGGGCGTAGATCCTGTCGCCATTGTGGCTAGTACGGCCAGTAAAACCGTTCCTGCGGCTGATTTGGAGACTAAAAAGTGAGTTTTTATCAGTCTTTTAAGTTGTTAATCCCTATTTTTAGGGCGCAAGCAGCTATTGTTTTAATAGCATCTCTGTCCGGTTGCTCGGTGATGTCCTACTTTACCGGTCCCAGCAAACCGCAGCCTGCAGCCCTACAAGCGGTCAGCGGTGCGGTGTCGGCCAAACAGGTTTGGAGCAACCGTATTGGCGTCATCAATTTCCCGCTGGAGCTTCATGTAGCAGGCGGCGCTGTGTTCGTCTCTGGCGGTGATGGTTCGGTTGCGGCCATTGATGCGCGGACAGGAGCCGACCTGTGGCGTGCCAGCGCAGGTGCGCCAGTGGCTACTGGCGTTGGCAGCGACGGGAAAACCGCTGCCGTCGTCACGCAAGCGAACGATGTCGTAGCTTTTGTGGATGGACGTGAGGCCTGGCGCCAAAAGCTCAGCGCTCAGGCGTACACTGCGCCGTTGGTGGCGGGTGGCCGAGTGTTTGTGCTTTCTGCCGACAGATCGGTCAGTGCTTTTGACGGTCAAACCGGCCGCAAACTCTGGTCTCAACAGCGCCCCAATGAACCCCTGGTCCTGAAGCAGTCAGGTGTTATTTTGGCAGTTGGTGATACGCTTGTAGTGGGATTTTCTGGCCGTTTGGTTGGATTGAACCCCTCCAGTGGCGTGATCCGGTGGGAGGCGCCGATTGCCTCGCCACGTGGCGTCAACGACATCGAAAGACTGGTGGACCTGGTGGGCCGCGTTAGCCGGGATGGCGACGTGGTTTGCGCCAGAGCCTTTCAGACCAGTGTGGGATGCGTCAATACCGCGCGCGGCAGTTTGCTTTGGACCAAACCAGCTAGCGGCGCTCAGGGTATTCACGGCGACGATAAACGCGTTTTCGGCACTGAATCAGATGGTCTGGTACAGGCTTGGCGGCGTACTGATGGCGAGCGCGCCTGGACCACCGATGTGCTGCGCTACCGCAGTCTGACAGCGCCGCTGGTCGTTGGTCGCTCGGTGGCTATCGGTGATTTCGCAGGTATTATTCACCTGCTGTCTCGAGAAGATGGCACCTTGTTAAACCGCCTGACCACCGATGGTTCGCCGATTGCGGCTGCGCCGGTATTGGCAGGCAACACACTGGTGGCCGTGACCCGTAATGGCGGCATTTACGGTTTTGTACCCGAGTAACGCATTAACGTTCGATCCTTAAAATGGTACCTGGGCGCTTCTGGAAATTCAGACTTTAGTTGCGACATAACTTGAGTACAAGTTATGTCTGCACCGCAACTGTGTTGTCGGGATGAAGTGCAAGGCGCCTGTCGCATCGCCCTTTGGGCTCATGCGAGGGTCGCGTAGGATACAGGAATGCACTGGGGTGCATGAGGATTGCGAGCACCGCCGAATGCCACGCGTTCGCTAACGTTCAGTGTGGCAATTCGCCCGAAAAATGAATTTATAGAAATGCCCAAATGAAACCCGTTATTGCCTTGGTTGGCCGCCCCAATGTAGGCAAATCCACTTTATTTAACCGCCTGACAAAAACGCGCGATGCCATCGTCGCTGACTATGCAGGGCTGACCCGCGACCGCCACTACGGCAATGGGAGTTTGGGGTCGCACGAGTACATAGTGATTGACACGGGAGGTTTCGAGCCCGACGCGCAAAGTGGTATTTACAAAGAAATGGCCAAGCAAACCCGCCAGGCAGTTGCTGAAGCGGACGTGGTCATTTTTGTAGTTGATGCGCGTGCTGGTGTCAGCGCGCAAGACCACGACATTGGCAAATACCTGCGCAAGCTGGGTAAACCCACCGTGCTGGCGGCTAACAAGGCCGAGGGCATGTTGGAGGGCATTCAGCTCTCAGAGTTCTTTGAGCTCGGCTTGGGTGAGGTGATGGGCGTGTCTGCCGCTCACGGTCAGGGCATGCACACATTGGTCGATACCGCGCTTGAACTGCTGCACTTACCGGAAGTCGATGAGGATGCCGAACCGCAAGACCCCTCCATCATCAAGCTAGCAGTGGCTGGCAGGCCTAACGTCGGCAAGTCAACGCTTATCAACACCTGGCTCGGGGAAGAGCGCCTGGTGGCGTTTGATTTGCCGGGTACCACACGTGATGCGATTTCAGTGCCTTTTGAGCGTGCCGGGCAAAAGTTTGAGCTGATCGACACCGCAGGCTTGCGCCGTAAAGGCAAAGTGTTTGAGGCGATTGAAAAATTCTCAGTGGTTAAAACCCTGCAGGCGATTGAAAACTGCAATGTGGCTTTGCTACTACTCGACGCCACGCAGGGCGTGACCGACCAAGACGCACATATTGCGGGTTACATTCTGGAAAGTGGCCGCGCTGTGGTGCTGGCCATCAATAAATGGGATGCGGTCGACGCCTACCAGCGCGAAACGCTGGCCCGATCGGTTGAAACCCGCCTTGGGTTTCTAAAGTTCGCCGCGATTCACTACATTTCGGCAATCAAGCGGCAGGGGCTTGGCCCGGTTTGGAAGTCCATTGCCCAAGCGCATGCATCGGCTAATCGGAAAATGTCCACGCCCGTTCTAACCCGCTTGCTGCTGGAAGCCGTGCAGTTTCAGCAACCTCAGCGGGTTGGCGTGTTTCGGCCCAAGCTGCGTTATGCCCACCAGGGCGGCATGAACCCACCGATCATCATCGTGCATGGCAACTCGCTCGAGCATGTCAGTGAGTCTTATAAGCGCTATCTGGAAGGGCGCTTTCGCAAAGAGTTTGACTTGACCGGCACCCCCATGCGGATTCAGATGAAAACCTCGACAAACCCCTTCAAAGATAAGGAATCGGCTTAAGACTACAGGGCGCGTTGTTTGTGTGTGATATTGTGTAGGTCTCTTAACTCTTGAACACGGAAAATATCGTGAGCAATAACAAAGGTCAGTTACTCCAGGATCCGTTTCTCAATACCCTGCGTAGAGAGCACGTTCCTGTTTCGATTTATCTCGTCAACGGGATTAAATTGCAGGGCCAGATCGAGTCTTTCGATCAATATGTGGTTCTGCTTCGCAACACAGTGACGCAAATGGTCTACAAACATGCCATTTCAACCATCGTGCCGGGTCGTGCGGTTAATTTCTCTGCCGCAGACTCTGAAGAAAACCCAGCAAGCTGAGTTCCGTCAACTTGTCTGCTAACACCAAGCCACTGGCCATTTTGGTTGGTGTCGACCTTGGTCTTCCAAATTTCGACCGCGAGCTGCATGAGCTGGGTCTGCTTGCGCAAACCGCCGGCCTTGATCCGGTGGAACGCGTGACCTGCAAGCGCCGCGCGCCTGATGCTGCGCTTTTTATTGGCAGCGGTAAAGCCGATGAAATCAAAATACTGGCGCAGCAGGTGGGCGCCACAGAAGTGCTGTTTGACCAGGCCTTGAGCCCGGCTCAACAGCGCAATCTTGAGCGTTATCTTGAGCTGCCCGTCAATGACAGGACGCTGCTGATTCTGGAAATCTTTGGCCAGCGAGCACGTAGCCACGAAGGCAAATTGCAGGTTGAATTGGCTCGCCTGCAATATTCTTCGACCCGATTGGTGCGGCGCTGGTCGCACCTGGAGCGCCAAACCGGTGGTGCAGGTGTGCGCGGTGGACCGGGTGAAAAGCAGATTGAGTTAGAC
The DNA here is from genome assembly GCA_043757245.1 of Polaromonas sp. Taxonomy (GTDB): domain Bacteria; phylum Pseudomonadota; class Gammaproteobacteria; order Burkholderiales; family Burkholderiaceae_C; genus Polaromonas. Next base: position 4,345 of record JAYVPR010000466.1, read on the forward strand.
AAACGCATGATTGGTGAGGCCATCAAGCGCTGCAAAGAACGCCTTTCCAAAGTCAAAAAGCAACGCCAAACCCAGCGCCGCCAGCGGGACAGGCGCAACGCTTTCAGCATATCTCTGGTGGGCTACACCAATGCGGGCAAATCAACCTTGTTCAATGCGCTGGTCAAAGCCAAATCTTACGCCGCCGACCAACTGTTTGCCACGCTGGACACTACCACGCGGCAACTGTATTTGGGCGATGCGCAACGCTTGGTGTCGCTGTCTGACACGGTGGGTTTTATTCGCGACTTGCCGCACGGGCTGGTTGATGCGTTTGCCGCCACCTTGCAAGAAGCCGCTGATGCTGATTTGCTGCTCCATGTGGTGGATGCAGCCAACCCCGATTACCTGGAGCAAATTGAGCAGGTGCAGCGGGTACTGGACGAAATTGGCGCTGCAGATGTGCCGCAAATTTTGGTTTTCAACAAGCTTGATGCCCTTGAAAAATCGCGCCAGCCGCTGCATTCGAGTGATCTGTTTGAACTCAAAGATGCGTTTTCAGAGGCAAGCCGCAGAGTGGAGCGTGTCTTCGCAAGTGCCCAAACGGGCGAAGGCTTGCCTGTGCTCAGGCAGTTGCTGGCTAGCCACGCTGCGAGCGCCCAAGTGCAAGATACCCCCGGGATATTTGAGGTCGTTGTCTAGTTGGCGGTCCGAATTGGGCACAATGTCGAAGTATTGAAAAAAGCGAGCAAGATTTCATGAACCTGAACCCCGTGCTACAGACCTTGGCTGCCTGGCCTGCCAGACTAAAACATCGCACCCTTGGCATGTTTAATTTAAATGACAACCGCTGGGGGCGTGACGGCGAAAAACCGCCGTCTGACAAGCCGTCATCAGACGAGGCTAGGCCCCATGCCGAGCCTGAAAACCCCACTCCTCCGCCCGAGCAACGTCCTCGGCCAAAGGGTGCCAATCAGGGGCCGCCAGATCTGGACGAGTTGTGGCGTGACTTCAATCGCAAACTGAACGGCCTGTTTGGCGGCAATAAAAATGCGCGCGGCAGAAACACCGGTCAGCCCACTGGCGGCAACGGCGGCGGTGATGGCAATAACAACAACGGTTCGGGCGGCGGTTTTCAGCCCGACATGAAAAGCGCGGGCATTGGCGCAGGTCTGATTGCTGGCGTAGCCGTTTTGATTTGGCTTGGCACGGGCTTTTTTATCGTGCAAGAGGGCCAGCAGGCCGTTATCACCCAGTTTGGCAAGTACAACTCCACAGTAGGTGCCGGTTTTAACTGGCGCTTGCCTTACCCCATACAGCGCCACGAGGTGTTGTTCGTCACGCAGATTCGTTCGGTTGAAGTCGGACGTGACGCGGTCATCAAGGCGACGGGTCTGCGTGAGTCAGCCATGCTGACTGAAGATGAAAACATTGTAGAAATCAAGTTTGCAGTGCAGTATCGTCTCAGCGATGCACGGGCTTTTTTGTTTGAAAGCAAAAATCCTGCTGAATCCGTCGTACAGGCGGCTGAAACGGCCGTGCGTGAAGTGGTGGGGCAAATGAAAATGGACGCGGCGCTGGGTGAAGAGCGCGATGCCATAGGCCCCCGGGTACGTAAATTGATGCAAACCATTTTGGACCGCTATAAAGTAGGCGTTGAAGTGGTGGGCATCAACATGCAGCAGGGCGGTGTGCGCCCACCCGAACAGGTACAACCGGCGTTTGACGATGTGCTAAAAGCCGGTCAGGAGCGCGAAAGATCCAAAAACGAAGCTCAGGCTTATGCGAATGACGTGATTCCACGCGCAGTCGGTTCGGCATCGCGCTTGAAAGAAGAGTCAGATGCCTACAAGGCCCGCATAGTGGCGCAGGCTCAGGGTGATACGCAGCGCTTCAAATCAGTGCTGGCCGAATACCAAAAAGCGCCACAAGTGACCCGCGACCGGATGTACATTGACGCTATGCAGCAGGTTTATGGCAACGTCACCAAGGTCATGATTGAGTCCCGCCAGGGTTCCAACCTTCTCTATTTGCCACTTGATAAAATCATGCAGATGACGGGCCCTGGCAGTGTGGCTGCACCCATTGACCCGATGCTCGGTGCGATACCCGTGGTGCCTCCGGCAGCGCCCGCGGCTCCTGCACCCGCACCTGCGGCGGATGCCCGTACGCGCGACGCAAGAAACCGTTAAGGAATAACAAAGTGAACAAAGTCGGATTTATTGGATCGTCGCTGCTGGTGTTGCTGGCACTCGCCAGCTCCATGTTTTTTGTGGTCGATCAGCGCCAGTTTGGCGTCGTCTATGCCCTCGGACAAATCAAGGAAGTCATTACCGAGCCAGGCTTGAAATTCAAACTGCCGCCTCCCTTTCAGGACGTCAAGTACCTGGACAAGCGCTTGCTAACGCTAGACAGCACAGACATCGAGTCTGTTTTGACAGCCGAAAAGCAACGCCTGGTCATTGACTGGTACCTGCGCTGGCGCATCACCAACCCGTCTGAATACATCCGGGCTATTGGTGTTGATGAGAAGGCTGGCGCTAACCAGCTCAGCCGGGAGGTGCGCAACGCTTTTCAGGACGAAATTAGCAAGCGCACAGTGCGCGAATTGATATCGACAAAGCGCGAATCGCTCATGGTTGAGGTGCAGCGCCAGGTGCAGGAAAACGTCAAAAGTAAAAACTGGGGTATTGAAATTGTCGACGTCCGCCTTACGCGTGCTGACTACGTAGACGCTATCACCGAGTCGGTTTACCGCCGGATGGAGGCTGAGCGCAAGCGCGTTGCCAATGAGTTGCGCTCAACCGGTGCAGCTGAAGGTGAAAAAATTCGCGCCGACGCAGATCGCCAACGAGAGGTCACGATTGCCAACGCCTACCGCGAGGCCCAGAAAATCAAGGGTGAAGGCGATGCAGAAGCCGCAAAAACGTACGCTGAATCCTTCGGTAAAGATCCTCAATTTGCCCAGTTTTACCGTAGTCTGGACGCCTACAAAGCCAGCTTTAACAAGAAGAGCGACGTGATGGTGCTTGACCCTTCGTCTGAGTTCTTCAAGACCATGCGCGGTGCTGGTCCCGCTGCAACGCCAACCAAAAAATAGGGCGATCTATGGATTCCAGTATCTGGCTTGCACTGGCGCTGGTACTGGTCTTTGAGGGACTGTTGCCCTTCCTTTCTCCCACCGGGTGGCGCAAGGCTTTTGAACAGGCGCTAAGGATGAGTGACGGGCAAATCAGGTTTTTTGGCCTGTGTAGTGTTGTTTTGGGTTTGCTGGCGATGGTTTTTTTAGCCTGACTTGCCACAAGCGCTGAGTCCCGGTCCAAAACGCCGGCTTAAGTCCGGTAGAAGCCCGGCAAAAGCCCGGTAAAATTCTGTCTTTAACAGCGCACCCAAAACCATATGCCCGCCTGGTCATCATCATGGCAATTGCCGGATCAAATTGCCGATGTTCTGCCCTCCGAGGCGCGTCACATTGAGGAACTCCGCCGCCTGTGGCTGGACACCGCTTGCAGCTACGGCTATGAGCTGGTCATGCCGCCGCTGCTGGAGCATATTGAATCCCTGCTCACCGGCACAGGTGAAGCGCTTGATCTGCAAACCTTCAAACTCGTCGATCAGTTGTCAGGCCGCACGCTCGGCCTGCGGGCTGACACCACCCCTCAAGTCGCCCGCATCGACGCCCATTTGCTCAACCGCAGTGGTGTAGCGCGCCTGTGCTACTGCGGCCCGGTGCTGCACACGCGTGCTGACCGCCCCCATGCCACCCGCGAGCCCTTGCAGTTTGGGGCAGAAATCTACGGTCACGCCGGGCCAGAAGCTGATCTGGAAGCGCAGTTGCTGGCTTTGCAAGGCTTGCAAGCCTCAGGCATCAAGGACCTGAGCGTTGACATGGCCGATGTGCGCATTGTGGGCAGCCTGCTCCAAGGCACAAGCATTGCCGCCAAAACACTCAGCCAAATTCACGCAGCGCTGGCCGCCAAGGATGCTGCTGAATTGAGCAGTTTGACGGCGAGCCTGAAAGATTTGCCATCCGCCTCGCGCGAAGGCCTGCAAAATCTGCTCCAGCTGTATGGCGATGTCAAGGTGCTTGATGAGGCATCAAAAGCCCTGCAGCCCAATCAGTTCATCAGCAAGGCGCTACAAAATTTGAAGTGGTTGGCCTCGCATGTTGACGGTGTGGCAAAGGTCAGCTTTGACTTGGCTGATTTGCGCGGCTACACGTACTACAGCGGCACACGCTTTGCTATTTACGGTCACGGTGCTGAACTGGCCAGGGGCGGGCGATACGACGAGGTCGGTGCTGTATTTGGCCGCAACAGGCCCGCAGTGGGCTTTAGCCTGGACTTGAAAGAGCTTGTCAACGTGCTCGCGCCGCGCCCGCTCAAAGCGGCTGTACGTGCACCGTGGGCTGAAAATGCTGACCTTAGCGCAACGATTGCCAAGCTGCGCGCTCAAGGCGACACCGTGGTCTGCGTTCTGCCCGGCCATGAGCATGAAGTCAATGAATTTGACTGTGACCGTGAGCTGCTATGCGTCAATGGTCAATGGGCAGTTGCAGCGCTGGCCAAATCCGCTTGAGACCTTCATTTTTCCAATCTTTAACCAACACCTCAACACCTGATGATGATTCAAAAACAAGTCACTACCGCTGGACGCAACGTTGTGGTCGTAGGTACCCAATGGGGCGATGAGGGCAAAGGTAAGCTGGTTGACTGGCTGACCGAATCCGCCCAAGGCGTGGTGCGCTTTCAGGGCGGCCACAACGCCGGCCACACGCTGGTTATCAATGGCGTTAAAACGGCACTTAACCTGATTCCCAGCGGCATCATGCGCCCGGGCGTGAAGTGCTACATCGGCAACGGTGTGGTGCTGTCCACCGCGCATTTGTTCAAGGAAATCGCACAACTGGAGTCTCAGGGTGTTGAGGTTCGCTCGCGCTTGCGCATCAGCGAGGCTTGTCCGCTGATTTTGCCTTTTCACGCGGCGCTGGATGCAGCTCGTGAAGCCTTGCGGGAGCAGGGCGGCACTGAAAAAATCGGTACCACTGGCAAAGGCATTGGCCCGGCTTATGAAGACAAAATCGCCAGGCGCGCGCTGCGTGTGCAAGACCTCAAGCACCCCGAGCGATTTGCCACCAAACTGCGCGAACTGCTCACGCTGCACAACCATGTGCTGACGACGTATTTGAATGCACCTGCGATTGATTTTGAAGCCACTTATGCAGAAGCTATCAGCCACGCAGAGCAGCTCAAGCCCATGATGGCCGATGTGTCGCGAGAACTGAATGACGCACACAAAGCCGGTGCCAATTTGCTGTTTGAAGGTGCGCAGGGCACGCTGCTGGACGTTGATCACGGCACCTACCCGTATGTCACTTCCAGCAATTGCGTAGCGGGTAACGCCGCCGCAGGCTCAGGCGTGGGCCCCGGCATGCTGCACTACATTTTGGGTATCACCAAGGCTTACTGCACCCGCGTTGGCGGTGGGCCTTTCCCGACCGAGTTGGACTGGCAAACGCCTGGCACGCCCGGCTACCACATGAGCACCGTGGGCGCAGAGCGCGGCGTGGTCACGGGCCGCTATCGCCGCTGCGGCTGGTTTGATGCAGCGCTGCTCAAGCGCTCGGCGCAGGTCAATGGCCTGAGTGGTTTGTGTATCACCAAGCTTGACGTGCTGGACGGCATCGACAAATTGCTGCTGTGTACCGGCTACGTGCTCGATGGTGAAGTGACTGACATTTTGCCGATGGGCGCAGACGACATTGCCCGCTGCCAGCCGATTTACGAAACCATGGACGGCTGGAAAGACGTGACCGTCGGCATCACTGACTACGACAAACTGCCTGTCAATGCGCGCCTGTATTTGCAGCGCATCGAGCAAGTCACCGGCGTGCCAATCGCCATGATTTCCACCAGCCCGGACCGCGACCACACCATTATGCTGGCGCATCCGTATCTGGCCGCTTAATGTGGCTCCCACGCTTGCCGTTTCGCCGGCCTGCGGCAAGATACTGTCCCTTTCAACGGATGTAGGGGCTGATTTTTACGTATTTTAGGGTGCAAAATCATCCTTTAGCCCAATAAATACGGGAACAAGAAGCTATTAAAACAGGAGCAAACAAGTATGTTGACAGAAGACGGCAAACATCTCTACGTCAGCTATGACGAATACCACAACCTGATTGAAAAGCTCGCCATCAAGGTGCATCAATCAGGTTGGCAATTCGACACTATTCTGTGCCTGGCACGCGGTGGCATGCGCCCGGGCGACATCCTGTCACGCATCTTCGACAAGCCATTGGCCATCATGTCCACCAGCTCTTACCGCGCTGATGCAGGCACGACCCAAGGTGCGTTAGACATCGCCCGTTTCATCACCACACCCAAAGGCGAAATTGCAGGCAGGGTGCTGCTGGTAGATGATTTGGCCGACACAGGTCACACGCTGAACGCCGTGATTCACCAGTTAAAAAACAACTACGCCCCCATCACCGAGCTGCGCAGCGCCGTGATCTGGACCAAAGGCGTGTCCATTTTTCAGCCAGATTATTCAGTCGAGCTACTCCCCACCAATCCCTGGATTCATCAGCCGTTTGAAAGCTACGACTCGCTGTCGCCGACTGAGCTGCTGGCGAAGTGGAAGATATAGCCCCACGCTTTTCACTGCGTGTAAATGCTGCCGCCAGAAGGGGCCGCTGCCTCTGCGGACTGGCAAAGCCAGATCCGCGGCTCCTGCTTGAATGAAAGTCAAACTGCGGAGGTCTCTGCTGATACCCTGCTTACCGTTAATATCTGGTGATGAGCGACATATCCACAAACCTGATACACCACCCCTACAAGTCGCCCGCTGGCTTTGAATCCGTGCCGCCTGCCATTTACCGGGCATCAACGGTTATCTTTCCAAATGTCGCTGCCCTGCGTACGCGCGACTGGAAGAACAAAACCGGCTACACCTACGGCCTGCACGGCACGCCGACGACTTTCTTGCTGGAGGAGCGCATTGCAACGCTCGAAGGCGGCAAGTTCTGCACCCTGGTGCCCAGTGGCCTGGCGGCGGTGGTGCTGGTCGGCATGGCGCTGCTAAAAACAGGTGACGAACTACTGATACCCGACAACGCCTACGGTCCGAACAAAGCGTTTGCCAACGGCGAGCTCTCTAGTTGGGGCATCACGCACCAGTTTTATGACCCCATGAACCCGGCTGACCTGGCCAGCAAACTGAGCGTTAAAACGCGGCTGGTTTGGCTGGAAGCACCGGGCAGCATTACTCTGGAGTTTCCAGACCTGCCTGCACTGGTGGCTGTTGTCAAAGCGCACATTGATTGCCATCCACAAGGCATCGTCACCGCGCTGGACAATACCTGGGGCGCTGGCATCGCCTTTAACGCCTTTGCTTTGGGCGCTGATATTTCAGCCCACGCGCTGACCAAATATCCCAGTGGCGGGGCCGATGTGCTGATGGGCTCAGTTGTCACGCAAAACGAAGCGCTACATCACCTGATTCACTTTTGTCACATGCGTGTGGGTTACGGCGTGGCGGGTAACGATGCAGAACTGGTGCTGCGTGGCTTGAACTCAATAGCGTTACGCTACGCCGCACAAGACATTTCAACCCGCGCTGTAGCAAAGTGGATGCAAAGCCAGCCGCAGGTCGCTGCCGTGCTGCACCCGTCGCTGCCCGCATCGCCTGGTCATGAAACTTTTAAACGTGACTGCACGGCTGCTGCGTGCTTGTTCAGTGTGGTTTTCAAGCCTGAGTTCACCCAGAGCCAGATTGACCGCTTTTGCGACACCCTTAAACTCTTCAAACTTGGCTACAGCTGGGCCGGGCCGATGAGTTTGTGCGCCCCATATGGCATCCCGGCGCTACGCACAATGCCTTGGCCTTATCAAGGTGGTTTGGTACGCTTTTCAGTCGGGCTGGAAGCCGTAGAAGATTTACAGGCCGACCTGGCTCAGGCACTTGCTGCGATGCATTACAGTTAGGGCAACATTCAAACGAAAGCAGCCTGTGGCAACTCCGAATTATGGTTACGAAAAGCGT
>JAYVPR010000467.1:0-3300 GCA_043757245.1 Polaromonas sp.
AGAATCGCCAGCCGTTGGCACGCCTTTGAGCGGTACGCCAAAGCGGCTGCCGATCTGCTCAAACAAACCGGGCAAAGGCTTGCGGCAATTGCATTGCTCTTCAGGGCTGTGTGGACAGTAAAAAACGGCATCCACCCGTCCGCCTAATGCAGACAGCATTTTGTGCATTTTGGCGTGTATGGCATTCAGCGATGCGACATCAAACAATCCGCGCCCCAGGCCAGACTGGTTAGACGCAATCACCACATGCCAGCCCGCATGGTTAAGCCGCGCAATCGACTCCAGTGCGCCGGGCAGCGGCTGCCACTCTTCGGGGGTTTTGACGTAGTCATCACTGTCGGAGTTGATGGTGCCGTCGCGGTCCAGGATGACGAGTTTCATGGGTTATTCGATTCTTGTGCGCGGCGCTGTGTCCATTGGGTGATGTGCTGCACTGGGTACTTGGTCGGTTCGAGTTGAGCGATACGCTCAATCATGACTGGTAATTCAATCATCGCGTGCCTGAACAAGGCGCGAATAAAAACTGCATCTTTGTCACGACCTGCCACACACTTGGATACGGCCAGGTCATGAACTTCAGGGCAAATGACGGTTATGTCGCCGATGTAATACAACTTTTCCCGCGCGTGCCAATCATCTGGCATGACGGCGGTTTCTGGACCAACTCCGTCGGCATGATAGCCAAAGGTCTGCTCAAAGCTCGACATGGCACCGATAGCGCCATCAATCAAATCTGACTTTTCAGGATGCAACGCGGGGTACAAATCAATTTCCCTGGACACCAGCAACTCGTCGGGCGCATGTGGGAAGGCCATCAAAATAGCTTGGCTACCAACCACGACGAAAGTACTTTCCTGTGCGATGGCGGCGGCTGCGCGAAGCACGTGTTCTAGTTGTGAACGCTTCATGCCAGGCGCCTTGACTGGTCAAGCAACTGCGCTCTTTCGGCTTGTGTGATCAACACTGACATGGGCGATACGCTGCGCAGGAGAGTAGCGTGGTCGGTCTCGGCACACACAGCAATAGCCAATTCATCTACCGGCCCGGCCAGCAAGCCATCCCATTCATCCCAATAAGTATCAGATCGCGTTGAACCTGACAACGCACGCCAACGAGCCAGTTGCGCTTTTGGTTCAGCCATTCGCTCTGGATGCTCGCGCAAACGCTGCATTGCAAGCTGATGTGCCTGAGCAACGAAGTGGTTAATCTGCAGTTGCCGATTCATAGCTTGATTATGAGGACACGTAATTAAGCCGCCAACTTCGACAAATCCGCCACACGGTTCATGGCGTTGTGCAGTGTGGCCAGCAGGCCGAGGCGGTTCAACCGCAAGTCTATCTGCTCGGCATTGACCATCACACCATTGAAAAAGTCATCAACGGGTGCGCGCAACGCAGCCAGGGTTTGCAGTGATGCGGTGTAATCGCCTGAGTCAAACTGGGCGTTGGCTTTGGGCACCACGTCGCTCATGGCTTTGTGTAGCGCAATTTCGGCGGGTTCGGTCAGGACCGATTCGTTGACTACAGCTTGCACACCTTCGGCTTTTTTCAGGATGTTGCTGATGCGTTTGTTGGCAGCGGCGAGGGCTGGGGCTTCGGGGAGGGCTGCGAAGGTGCGGACTGCGGCTAGGCGTTTGGCAACATCACCGAGGCGCTGGGGATTTAGGGCCAGTACGGCATCGACTTCCTGCGAGGTGAAACCTTGTTCGCGGAGAGAGCCTGCAAGGCGGTCGAAAATGAAGTCTGATAATTTTCCCCCGTGAAATCCGGCAGCCATCTGTGCGTCAGCCGACAACCCCTCCAGCCAACCATCAAATGCTTTTGACCCATACCCTATGAGCCTATTCAGATCAATTGCAACTTCTTTCTCAGCCAACATCCGAATCACCCCTAACGCATGGCGCCGTAGCGCAAATGGATCTTTATCACCTGTCGGTAAATTGCCGATACCAAACATACCGACCAATGTTTCGAGCTTGTCAGCCAGTGCAACAACAACACCCACATCATTGCGCGGCAAATCGTCGCTAGCAAAACGTGGCTTGTAGTGGTCTTCAATGGCGTCAGCAACATCAGCACTCAAGCCGTCATTGAGCGCGTAATACCTGCCCATCGTTCCTTGCAGCTCGGGGAACTCGCCTACCATGTCAGTAACAAGATCAGTCTTTGCAAGCAAAGCGGCCTGGTCAGATTTGGCTGCAAGAATATCGCCGCCAAGTTTTTGGCCAATCATCCTAGCAATCGCCCGCACACGCTCAACACGCTCACCCTGGCTGCCCAGCTTGTTGTGGTAAACCACTTTACCCAGGCCTTCAACCCGCGAAGCCAGCGTCTTCTTGCGATCCTGATCAAAAAAGAATTTGGCATCCGCCAGGCGCGGACGCACCACGCGCTCGTTGCCACCAACCACAAAGATTGCATCCGCCGGGCTGATGTTGCTGACGACCAAAAACTTGTTGGTCAGCTTGCCGCTGGCATCAAGCAATGGAAAATATTTTTGATTCGCCTTCATGGTCAAAATCAAACACTCTTGCGGCACGTCCAAAAACTCTTTTTCAAACTCGCACACCAGCACATTGGGCCGCTCAACCAATGCGGTCACTTCGTCTAGCAACACGTCGTCGTCAACAGCCGTCACGCCACCGCCAATTTTGCTTGCTGCCGCTGCAAGCTGCCGAACAATCTCGGCACGCCGCTCAGCAAAACTGGCAATCACTGCGCCGTCTTTTGCAAGCGTTGCGGCATAACTGTCTGCATGCTGCAAAACCACAGGATCAACTGCTGCTTCAAACCGATGGCCATGCGTGGTGTTGCTGGCCTTCAGCCCGAGCGCCTCAACGGGCACCACATCCGCGCCATGCAAAGCCACCAGGCCGTGCGCAGGCCGCACAAACTTCACGTCACTCCAGCCGTCCGCCAATTGATACGTCATGACTTTGGGTATCGGCAGCTTGGCAATTGCTTCAAGCAGGGCTTTTTGAAGGCCCTGCTGCAAAGTCACACCTGAAATGCTGGTTCGGTAATACAACGTATCCGCCTTTCCGTCGAGAGCGCGCAGTAGACGCTGTTCGGGCAATTCTTGCAACATGTCGTGAAGCTGTTGCAGTGGCGTAGTACGAACCGCTGAGACCAACTGATCAAGTGCTGACGGTTGAACCCCAAATCCGGCCAGCTTCTTCTTCAATGCTTCTGAAGGATGTGAGCTAAGGTCAATGCCCACCTTCGCAGGCATCAACTTTTGAACGACATCTCTGTCAGCCGCCTGCTCCGCCACCGCCGCCACATGTACAGCCAAGCGACG
>JAYVPR010000468.1:0-3299 GCA_043757245.1 Polaromonas sp.
TGCGCCGAATGGAATGCTGTGCATTCGTCAGTAGGCTCGTTTGCTGACGAGCATTCAACGCTTTGATCAAGGCAGTATGTAAGCCATTACCGATGCACTGGATGAGTTGCTAACCCGGTCATGGGGCTGAAAGTGATGAAAACGCGACTTTTGATTCGTTTTCAGGTGCTAAAAGTGCCTACAGCCCAATAAATACATGCGCAAGCAGCTCTTAAATTAATAGTAAGTCTAAAGCAAACTATCTCTGCACCAGCACCAGCACCAGCACCACCACCACCAGCGCACCTGCACCGCCGTGCGCAGGCCGAGCCTGCACAAAGGCGAGCACTTCCTGCTTTTGAATCAGTCAGCTTTATTCCTAACTTTCAGGCTGTACCAAGGGCGTAATTGCATACACAATGGATATACAATTCAGGTTTTGAATAGACATCTAGCAAAAACCAAAGGCATCACCATGAGAGACGTCGCCATCAACCTTCGTGCGCAAGCTGGCCAACGTGACCTGATTGACCAAGCCGCAAGCCAGCTCGGTCGCAATCGGTCGGACTTTATGCTTGAAGCCGCCTGCGAAAAAGCGCAAAACGTCTTGTTAGACCAAACCTTTTTTACGCTAGATGCCAAGGCCTTTGCCAGCTTTGCAGCTTTGTGCGATGCGCCTTTGCAGAAGAACGCCGCACTTGATGCGTTGCTGGATTCGACCAGCCCATGGGACGTTAAAGCAAGCTCTAAAACCAGTTTGAAAGATAGCTCTTCACCTAGAAAAACAGCAGTCAAAAGCGCCAAGCGCACTGTGCGTATTGAGCGCGCAGCCACGGCATAAAACCTATTTGCCATGCAGGCACCAGAGCCGATTCAAGCCAGTCACGGCATCAGTCTTTTTGACTGCGGCAATCCGCTGTTGAACGATTGGTTAAAACGCCGCGCGCTGGCCAACCACTCAGGTGGTGCCACGCGTTGTTATGTGGTGACTCATGCAAACGCTGTGGTGGCTTACTACGCTATCTCAGCAGGCGCTGTCACTGCCAGCCAGGCGACAGGCAATGTCAAACGCAATATGCCTGACCTGATTCCGGTACTCGTTTTGGCGAGACTGGCGATAGACCAGCGCTACCAGGCAAAAGGACTGGGCAGGGCGTTGCTCAAAGATGCCGTCCAGCGTGCAGTACGGGTTGCGCACGATGTCGGTGTGCGGGCTTTGCTCGTGCATGCCGTCGATGCGGCTGCTGAGGCTTTTTATTTGAAGCATGGATTCAGCGCATCGCCAACGACACCAATGACGCTGATGCTTCGGTTACCAGAGGTGGGGTGAGTTGAAAATCGCTATCGAATAAATAGCTGCTCGCACACGTATTTATTGGCCTAACAGTCGATTTATCTCTTCTGAAAATGTAACTACTCATTCCATTTCCATATCAATCCGACATGTTGTTGCTTCGCCTTGGCCGTTGTAGCACTGTCAGCGGCTTCGCGCCTAATGTCGTATCGATCTGGAAACGGAATTAAACAGCTCAAAAGTCATGGTTTGAACGCCAAATAGCTTTGAAACTTGATTTTGAGTCGATTTAAGCCGGTTTTGATCGATTTTCAGGTGCTAAAAGTGCCTGTAGCCCAATGAATACATGCGTAAGAAGCTCCTAATTTAATAGTAAGCCAAAAGCAAAATCAGCTCTGCGCCAGCAACACCACCAGCGCCCCGGCTCCGCCATGGGCGGGCCGGGCTTGCACAAAGGCCAGCACCTCCTGCTTTTGAATCAACCAGCTTTGCACTTTGCCTTTGAGCACCGGCGTCTTGCCGGGTGAGCCTAGCCCCTTGCCGTGGACCACGCGCACGCAGCGCCAGCCCATGCGGGCGGCGTCTTTGATGAAATCGACCAGTGCCTCGCGTGCGTCCTCGCGCCGCAGGCCGTGCAGGTCAACTTGGCCTTGAATGCTCCAGCCGCCCTTGCGCAGCTTGCGGGTCACGTCCGTGCCGATGCCTGCACGCCGGTAGCTCAGGGCGTCGTCGGTGTCTAGCAGCGTTTCCGCATCAAACTCGTCTGACAGGGCCTCGCGCATCACGGCCAGCTCGTCTAGCTGGTGTTGTACGGCGACGGGCGCGGCTTGTATCAATGGCAGGCTGGCGCGGTGGCCAGAGCGGTGCTTTGGCGGCAGCGGTTTGATGGGGCCGACGGTCAGTGCAAAAAATTCTTCTTCAGCCTTGGCCTCATTGAATTTAGCCAGTGCGGCTTTGCGGGCGGCTTCCAGTTCTTTGGCCAGTTTGACGCGCGCCTCCAGCTCGGCTTTCACGGTTTTTAGCGCTTTCAGACCCGTCAGGCCTTTCCTGTCCTTCATGGCTTACATCAACCCCAGCTCTGCCATCGACACCGCCTGTGTCGCCGTCACAATGAAATGATCCAGTACCCGCACGTCAACCAATGCCAGCGCTGCTTTCAGCGTTTGAGTGATAGCTTCGTCGGCGCGTGAGGCTTGGGCGTTACCGCTGGGGTGGTTGTGGGCCAGCACCACGCTGGCGGCGTTCAGGCTGAGGGCGCGCACCACCACTTCACGTGGGTAAACGCTGGTCTGCGTCAGCGTGCCTCTGAACATTTCTTCCAGCACGATCAAGCGGTGGTTGGCGTCTAAAAACAGCACCGCAAAAATCTCGTGGGCTCTAGAGCCCAGTTGCAATTGCAAATAATCGCGTATCGCCTGCGGGTTACTGAACATGGGTTTCTCTTTGAGCTGGCTGGCCAAAGCCCGCCTGGCCAATTCAAGCACTGCCACTATCTCGGCGCGTTTGGCGGGCCCCAGGCCTTTGATTTTGTCCAGAGCCTCTGCGCTGGTGTTCAGTAACCCTGACACACCACCGAAGGTGTCCACTAACTCTTGGCCCATTTGCAGCGCGTTTTTGCCGGGCAGGCCGGTGCGCAACAGCAGCGCCAGCAACTCGGCGTCACTGAGCGCACCGGGGCCGCGGGCGAGCAGTTTTTCACGCGGTCGGGCATCTTGGGGCAGGTCTTTGAGGAGCATGGGCTGGGCGTTTTAGCGGGAATCGTTAATTTTCTACAATAAGGGCAGTTTACAAACAGTTCTCCTTCCTTCAGGCTTGCCAGAAAAGTTTTATGTCCGTCCTTGAATCTACCTCCGTGCCAGTTATTGAAGCCGGGTCTTTTTTGACCCTGCATTACCGCATGGCCGGGCCCAGTGGGGCAAACATCATCAACACATTTGGCGGCAAACCGGCCACCTTGAGCCTGGGCACCGGCCAGTTGTCTCCGGCCATTGAGCAGCACCTGCTGGGCCTGCCAGAGGGTACGCAC
>JAYVPR010000469.1:0-3298 GCA_043757245.1 Polaromonas sp.
TTGTGCATGGCCGCGTTGCTGACGATTGGTTAAAAACGCACCCCAACGAGGCGCTGACTGCCTCAAGGCTGGCAGCTTCTATTTAAACCAAAACCATCAAGCCGATTTGCAGAGCCAGTATCAGCACAATGGCCGACAAGTCAATGCCACCAATAGACGGAATCACGCGCCGCAGCGGTGCCAGCAGCGGCTCAGTCAAACGACCCAACAAACTGTAGGCGGGCGAGCCCGGCTGCACCCACGACAAAATCGCAAATCCAATCATCAAAATCATCATGGTTTGCAGGGCAACGCGCAGCAGCATTTTGAAGGCCAGGCCAAATAACGACAGCAGCATGACGGGTGCAATCGCCGCCACCCCCGTGCCGCCCAACACCATGGTGAAGAGCACCAACCAGATCAACCCATAGGCAAATGCAAACAGCAAGGCCGCCAGCAGACTGGCCCAATCAATTTTGGACTGCGCTACTGCCTTGGGCAACACCCGGCGTAGCGGCCTGACCAGCCAGTCCGTCACCGCCATGACAAAAATACCAGGCTGCACCCGCATGTTGACCCGCGTCCAGTTCATCCAGGCGCGCAGCAGCGCAGAGGCAATCAGCACGAAGAAAAAGCTTTCCAGCAGGAAAGACAGCACGCGAATCAGCATAAATTACCTTGCTTTTCAGTTTCAGCGACGCGGCTTTTTGCCTTGCTTACGCCCGGCTTTGGCCGATGTTTTACCAGCAGCTTTTTTAACTGATGCTTTCAATGCCTGAATCGGCGACGGCAGCAAACCACCGGAGCCGCGCTCGGTTCGACTTGAGGACGATAAACCTGACCCGCCCGATCCACGGCCTGATCGACTCGTCGCTGCCGTTCTCCGGTTTCCTTTGCCATCGCGCGCCACGCCGCGTTCCTGCGCTGGCAACTCACCTGTATGACCGCCGGTTTTGTCCTTCATGGCCCGATTCGTCACGGCCAGCAGCGCTTCGCCTTCATTGATCAAGCGGAAGTCAATTTTGCGGCCATCCAGATCCACCCGGCTAACCTGCACCCGCACCCTTGTGCCAATGGCATATCGAATACCGGTGCGCTCGCCGCGCAGCTCTTGCTTGGCCTCGTCAAAGCGGAAGTACTCGCCACCCAATTCGGTGATGTGAACCAGGCCTTCAACATACATCGCATCCAACGTCACAAAAATGCCAAAGCCGGTAGCCGCCGTGACGACGCCGCCGAATTCTTCACCCAAATGCTCGCGCATGTATTTACATTTGAGCCACGCTTCAACATCGCGGCTGGCTTCGTCGGCACGGCGTTCGTTGGCGCTGCAATGCAGGCCAGCAGCTTGCCAGGCCAGCTCGTCTGCACTGGCTTTTTTCGGCTTTTGTTCAGGGTCTTTTACCCTTGCAGCAAGCCGTTTTGACAGCTTCGCCTCCGCCTCACCTGGCGTCGGCAAACTTGGCAGCTGGTACTTGCCTTTGTTCAACACCGCTTTGATGACACGGTGTACCAGCAAATCCGGGTAGCGGCGGATCGGACTGGTGAAGTGCGTGTAAGCCTCGTACGCCAAACCAAAATGGCCGCTGTTCATGGGCGTGTAAATCGCCTGCTGCATGGAGCGCAGCAGCATCGAATGGATTTGCTGCGCATCGGGCCGGTCTTTGGTGGCCTGGGCGATTTGCTGAAACTCACCCGGCGTCGGGTCGTCGCTGATCGTCATGCCAATGCCTGCGGCTTTGAGGTAATTGCGCAGCATGTCCTTTTTCTCGGGCGTTGGGCCCTCGTGAACGCGGAACAAACCGACATGCTTGCTGCTGGCAATAAAGTCAGCCGAGCAGACATTAGCCGCGAGCATGGCTTCTTCAATCAGGCGGTGGGCCACGTTGCGGGTACGTGGAATGATTTTTTCAATGCGACCCGCTTCGTCACACACAATTTGCGTTTCAGTGGTTTCAAAATCAACCGCGCCGCGCACGCCGCGCTCTTTTAAAAGTGCCTGGTACACGTCATGCAAGTCAAGCAAATGCGGCACAAGATTTTTACGCTGCGACGCTTCAGGCCCGCGCGTGTTGGCCAAAATAGCGGCCACTTCGGTGTAGGTAAACCGCGCCTGGCTGAACATCACTGCCGGGTAAAACTGGTAGGCATGCACGTCGCCCTTGGCCGTGACCAGCATGTCGCAGACCATGCACACGCGCTCGACATTCGGGTTGAGCGAACACAAACCGTTGGACAACTTTTCAGGCAGCATGGGTATCACGCGGCGGGGAAAGTACACGCTGGTGGCGCGGTCATAAGCGTCAATGTCAATGGCGCTGCCGGTCTCAACATAGTGGCTCACATCGGCAATGGCCACCAGCAAGCGCCATCCTTTGGATCGACCTACTTTGGCGGGCTCGCAATACACGGCGTCATCAAAATCGCGTGCGTCTTCGCCATCAATCGTGACCAGCGCGATGTCGGTCAAATCCACGCGATTCTTTTTGTCCGCCGGGCGAACTGCGTCGGGTAACGTGCGAGCCAAGGCCATCGCCTCGTCACTGAACTCATGCGGCACGCCGTATTTGCGCACGGCAATTTCAATTTCCATGCCGGGGTCGTCAATCTCGCCCAGCACTTCTTTTACCCGGCCCACTGGCTGGCCAAACAGCGCAGGCGGCTCAGTCAGTTGCACCACCACCACCTGGCCTGTTTTGGCCGTGCCGGTTGCGCCCTTGGGAATCAGTACATCCTGGCCGTAACGCTTGTCTTCAGGCGCGACCAGCCACACGCCGCTTTCTTGCAGCAGGCGGCCAATGATCGGGTTGGGCGAGCGTTCAAGAATTTCAGTGACGCGGCCTTCAGGCCGATTTTTGCGGTCATGGCGGACGATACGCGCCTTGACGCGGTCTTTGTGCAGCACGGCACGCATTTCATTGGGTGGCAGGTAAATGTCGGCCTCGCCGTCGTCACGCTGCACAAACCCGTGGCCGTCACGGTGGCCAGAAACGGTGCCCTCGAATTCTGCGAGCAGACCGGCTGAATGACCACCAGGAGTGCTGGCACTGTGTTGAGTTGTTTTAATAAAAGTCTCTTTAAAAGTTATGACCAAGGTCTTTTCGTTGGTCTTTTCGTTGGTCTTGTCGATGGTCTTTTCGATAAGCTAGGCAGAAAGTATGCCGCTTAAATATTTCAGACTACAGGGCAATGACTAACTCCAGGTAATGGTACACTCTAAAGCTTGCCCGGGTGGCGGAATTGGTAGACGCGCACGGTTCAGGTCCGTGTATCGCAAGATGTGGAGATTCGAGTTCTCTCCCGGGCACCATTAAAATTT
>JAYVPR010000470.1:0-3289 GCA_043757245.1 Polaromonas sp.
AAAAATACCGTGTGAATCGCTTCGCGCACCGGGTCGTTGCCGCGAAAGCTGAAGCTCACATTGGACACACCGCCCGACACCTTGGCGCCCGGCAGGTTCTGCTTAATCCAGCGCGTCGCCTCAATGAAATCAACCGCGTAGTTGTTGTGCTCGTCAATGCCGGTGGCAATCGCAAAAATGTTCGGGTCGAAAATGATGTCTTCAGGCGGGAAGCCGACGTCATCGACCAACACGCGATAAGCGCGCTCGCAAATGTCGATCTTGCGCTGGTAGGTGTCGGCCTGGCCTTTTTCGTCGAAGGCCATCACGACAGCCGCCGCGCCGTAGCGTTTCAATAGTTTGGCCTGATGCTTAAAGGGCTCCAGCCCTTCTTTCATCGAGATCGAATTAACGATGCCCTTGCCCTGAATGCAGCGCAGCCCGGCTTCGATCACGCTCCACTTGGAGCTGTCAATCATGATCGGCACGCGCGCAATATCAGGCTCACTGGCAATTAGATTGAGGAATCGCACCATCGCTGCCTCGCTGTCCAGCATGGCTTCGTCCATGTTGATGTCGATGATCTGCGCACCGTTTTCAACTTGCTGGCGTGCTACAACCAGAGCCGCTTCGAAATCGCCATTCAAAATCATGCGGGCAAAGGCTTTGGAGCCGGTGACGTTGGTACGCTCTCCGATGTTGACAAACAGATTACCTGTGCCGATGTTGACCGGCTCCAGGCCAGACAACTTCATCGGAGCTACGTCAAGAGTGTTCAGTGCTGACATTTAACTCACCTCAAACAAATTGGGTGAGCGTCGTTATCAAAATGTTGACAGACAACATTCGCAACCCAAGCCTCACGAAACAAAGGTTCCGCTGCAACGCTCCTTGGGTTAATATCATTTTATCCTAGTGCCAAGCCGGAGCGCTTGTAAAAATTCGGGAACTCCATGTTTAAAAATTTGTTTCGCAGCAAAAGAGGAATTGCAACTGAGTCGCCGGAAAAGCTAAACCCCAAGGAACGAATGCGAGCCATTGAAGGCTCTAGTGCCGCTGAGCTGGCTGCCCAACTGCTGATAGCTCCTACCGCTCTGATGCAGTTAACCCGCGAAGAAGCTTTCATCGTGGTCAGTTACATGACACCGCGCAAAATTGCCGTAGGCACGACTTTCATCACAGAAGGAGATGAAAGCGACACCGGCTACATGATGCTGCTGCTTGAAGGCGAAGTGACGGTTGAAAACATAGTTGTCAGCCGCCGCACGCCTGTTACTGTCACGGTGCTGGGCCCCGGCAGCCTGATCGGTGAGATGGGGCTCGTCGATGGTCGCGCCCGACTGGCATCATGCACCGCCAGCACCGATGCACGCTGCGCTGTTTTGTCGCGCGCTGCGCTAAAAAAATTGGGCGAAGAAGATCCGAAAACCGCGACCAAGCTGATGTTCGCAGTGTCTTTGCGCATTGCCGAACGCCTGCGTGAAACGTCAGAAAAGCTCAAGATGTACACCCAGCTGGTGCAAGCCATGCAGCAAGAAATTGATCATTTAATGCCCACCTGAACGTGCGGATACGCAGTCATTCACCGCAGAGGCGCAGAGAGCGCAGAGAAAAACAAGTCAGAGGGAAGACAGTTGATTTGGTTTTTCTCTGCGAACCTCTGCGCTCTCTGCGCTCTCTGCGGTGAATGACCCCGTATTAAGCTGCTTCCTTGTAAAAAACGCCAGCATTCAAACCGCGCGTTGTCACCGATCCAACGGCTTGCGCAATCGCCTGAATATGCTCCGGCGTCGTGCCGCAGCAGCCGCCCACGATATTGACCAGGCCTTCCGCGGCAAACTCATGCAGCAGGCGCGACGTGACATCCGGCGTTTCATCGAAGCCGGTGTCGCTCATCGGGTTGGGCAGCCCGGCGTTGGGGTAGCAACTGATGAAGGTGTCACCGGCTACGCGCGCCAGCTCTTGGATGTAGGGGCGCATCAGCGCCGCACCCAGCGCGCAGTTCAGGCCAACAGCCAAAGGCTGGGCGTGGCGCACGCTGTGCCAAAAGGCGGTCACGGTTTGGCCGCTCAAAATACGGCCGGATGCGTCCGTCACTGTGCCGCTGATGATGAGCGGCAAGCGTTCGCCTGAATCTTCAAAGTACTCGTCAATCGCAAACAGCGCGGCTTTGGCATTCAGTGTGTCAAAGATGGTTTCCACCAGCAGCACATCACTGCCGCCCTTGACCAGCGCTTCGGTTTGCTCGTAATACGCCTTGCGCAGCTCTTCAAAACTGGTGTTGCGCGCGCCAGGGTCGTTCACGTCGGGGCTGATGCTGGCGGTTTTGGGGGTGGGGCCGAGTGCGCCCACCACAAAGCGCGGCTTCTCAAGCGTTGAATATTTGTCGCACGCCGCGCGGGCAATGCGGGCTGACGCGTAGTTCATCTCAATCGCCAGTTCGGCCATGTCGTAGTCCGCCTGGGCCACGGTGGTCGCGCCGAAGGTGTTGGTTTCAATCATGTCGGCACCGGCAGCCAGATACTTTTCATGAATGTCCTGAATCACGTCTGGCCGCGTGAGGCTGAGCAACTCGTTGTTGCCTTTGATGTCTTTGTGAAAATCCTTGAACCGCTCACCACGGTACTGAGCTTCGTTTAACTTGAAACGCTGAATCATCGTACCCATCGCGCCATCGAGAATGGCGATGCGTTGTTCAAGAATGGCGGGCAGCTGTTGGCCACGGGTGTAGGTGATGGGCTTCATAGTTGTATTTTAAGCGGGCACTTTATTTTGATGGCTTGACGCGCTTCATTGGCAGCACCGAGGCCTCATAATTCAAGCAAACTTGGAGCATTGCCGCATTGCCAGCAGACATCACCCCCTACCAGTCCCAATATTTCGCGTGGCTCTTGTCGCGCCGCATGGGGGCTGATTCCGCAGACATGCTGGCAGCCACACTGGTAGATGCGCAGGTAGATTTGAACCCGCATCAGGTTGATGCAGCGCTTTTTGCGTTTGCAAGCCCGCTTTCAAAGGGTGTCACCTCCCCACGCGCCGCCCTGCCTGTGGCCACCATGCTGCGCCAGGGCTTGCTGCAAGTCAGCCAGACTCGCGCCTTGTCTGAAGGCCAGCACACCAAGACGGAAATGATTTACCAGTACCTGACCGGCCCGCGCTTCAAGCACCGGGTAGAGGCGATTGTGGAAGCCTTCACCTCCATGCAGGACGACCTGGACAAAGAGCGCAAAGTCATCATGAAACAATGGGCCAAGCGCCAGACCCAGATTGAGAGCGTGATGAACTCCACCGTGGGGATGTATGGGGACTT
>JAYVPR010000471.1:0-3280 GCA_043757245.1 Polaromonas sp.
AGCAGATGCGTTTGTTGACCTGCCTAGGCTTGCTGAGCCTCACTGCCCTTGCGGCCTGTAATCCCACCTTCAATTGGCGCGAAGTGCGCATAGCCGATACCCGTCTTGCGGTACTGCTGCCTTGCAAGCCTGACGCAGCTGTCCGGCCGGTGGCGCTGGGTGCCACGCCGGTTGATTTGCACCTGCAAGGCTGTGAGGCCGGTGCTGCCACCTTTGCCATTGCGTATATGAATGTGCCGGGCGGTACGGCAACGCAGGCAGCACCAGCCATCCCCTTGCCTGCATTGCTCAGCACATGGCAAGCGGCCAGCCTTGCGAGCCTGCATGCCACCACCGCACCGCAAATCTCGTCCTTGCGTGTGGCTGGTGCGCCAGACCAGCCGCTGCCCCAAAAAGTGACTGCCCAGGGTCAGCGCGTTGACGGCAGCCGAGTGGAAAGCCAGGCTGTTTATTTTGTGCAAGGGCAACAGCTTTTTCAAGCTGTCATCCTTGCCGACCACATCAATCCCGACGTAGCAGAAACCTTTTTTTCAGGGCTGAAACTCCAATGAACCAGCCCACGGGCAATACCCTCTCCGAAGCCAAGGTTGTGCGGGTGTTTCTGGTTTTCGCCTTTGCTTACTTTCTCTCTGCCCTTATCCGTGCCATCACCGCCACACTGGCTCCTACGCTGACGCAAGAGCTGAGCCTGCAAGCCAGTGATTTGGGTTTGCTGGCCGGAGGTTACTTTCTGGGTTTTGCAGCCATGCAACTGCCTCTGGGCACCTGGCTGGATCGGCATGGCCCCAAGCGCGTCATCTTGTACTTTCTGAGTGCGGCTGTCGTGGGCTCCATCGCGTTCGCCACGGCCACCAGTTTCTCGGGTTTGTTGGCCGCGCGCGTGCTGTGTGGCGCGGGTGTTAGCGCTTGCCTGATGGCCCCATTAACGGGTTACCGCCGCTGGTTTGGCGCTGCAGCCCATATCCGTGCCAACTCGTGGATGCTGATGACCGGTTCGCTGGGTATGCTGGCGTCCACCCTGCCTGTGCAATGGTTGTTGCCGGTACTGGGCTGGCGCGCTCTGTTCTGGATTCTGGCCGCGCTGGTGGTGTTGGGTATGGGCTTGATTGCTTGGCAGATACCGGGTTGGGCAACACCGCTGTCTGCACCTGCACCCGCCACTTCTGCTTCAACGTCTGAAACCGCTTCCGGTTATGCCGAGGTCTGGCGCCACCCGTACTTTCAACGCCTCATTCCACTGGGGTTTTTCAACTATGGAGGCATGGTGGCCATGCAAACGTTGTGGGCCGGGCCGTGGATGGTCAAGGTGTCCGGTTTCAGTGCCCTGCAGGCGGCGACCGGGCTGTTTGGTATCAACGTCACCATGCTGTGTACGTTTTGGGCATGGGGGATGCTCAGCCCCTGGTTGTTCAAGCGTGGTCTTAGCGCTAACCGCTTGATGGCCTGGGGCGTGCCCTCCAGTTTTGCAGCACTTGCTATGGTTATCGTAGCTGGTTCTGACGGTGGAGCTTACACGCCCGTGCTCTGGGCCTTGTTTTTCATGGGCAGCAGTTTCGTGGCACTGTCGCAGCCTGCGGTGGCTTTTGCTTTTCCCACCGCGCTGGCGGGGCGGGCTTTGTCCGCCTACAACCTGGTGTTGTTTGCCGGGGTGTTTGTTGTGCAATGGAGCCTGGGCCTGGGTATTGACGCCTTCAAAGCCGCTGGCTGGTCTGAGGTGGCCGCATTCCAGGCTGCAATGAGCGTGTTTTTGCTGTGCTGTATCGGGTCTTATGGCTGGTTTTTAGCCAAGCGCCGCGCATAATTCGCCTAAATTATTTGTCCCATGAACAGCCTACTTATTATCGCCCACGCCCCTCTGGCCCATGCCCTGCGGGAATGCGCCCTGCATGTGTTTCCCGACTGTGGGAATGCCGTTATCGCCCTCGATGTGCCCCCCAATATGCCGCCCGAGGAAACGCTGGCCTCCGCACGCACCATGCTGTCGCAGCTCAAAACACCTACCACCCTGGTACTGACAGATGTGTTTGGGGCCACCCCGTGCAATGTGGCACAAAAACTGGTGGATGGCGTCAAAACCAAGCTCATTGCGGGTGTCAACCTGCCCATGCTGCTGCGTTGTGTCGGCTACCGAAGCGAATCGCTGGAGTTGCTGGCTGCACGTGCCGTGGCCGGTGGCACCCAAGGCGTGATGCAAGTTGCCGTCACCGCCCCTCAAAATCAAACGAGACGAATTCATGATAAAGACCAGCACGACCATCAGCAATAAATTGGGCCTGCACGCCCGGGCTTCCGCCAAACTCACCAAACTCGCCGGCAGTTTTCCCTGCGAAGTGTGGTTATCCAAAGGCGAGCGCCGCATCAACGCTAAAAGCATCATGGGCGTGATGATGTTGGCTGCGGGGCTGGGCAGCACCGTCGTTTTAGAAACCGATGGCGAGCGCGAGCAAGACGCCAACGATGCCATTCTGGCGTTGATGGCCGATAAGTTTGGAGAAGGCGAATGACCGCCGTACAAGGCCACCCCAAGCCAGGCCACATCCCCTCGAGAACCCTGCCATGACCTTCGCCATCCACGGTCTTGCCGTCTCACGCGGCATCGCGATTGGGCGTGCGGTGCTGGTCGGGCGCGTGGATGTGGAACATTACTTCATCAAGCCTGAGCAGATTGAAGCTGAGATTGACCGCGTGCGCGTTGGGCGCAATGCCGTCGTCGAAGAGCTGCAAAATCTCCAGGTCAGCCTGACCCAAATGGGGCCTAAAGAAGCCCCCCATGAACTGGGTGCCTTGCTTGAAGTGCATTTGATGCTGCTTCAGGACGATGACCTCACCGACGGCGTCAAGCACTGGATCACCGACCGGCTCTACAACGCCGAATGGGCGCTTACCACCCAACTCGAAGTCATTTCTCGCCAGTTCGACGAGATGGAAGATGCTTACCTGCGCGAGCGCAAAGCGGATCTGGAGCAGGTCGTTGAGCGCGTGCTGCAACGCATGGTCGGCGCGGCTTTGCCCATGTCCGCTGGCCAGCGAAGTGCCAACGCCAAACGCCGTAAAAGTGATCAGCAAGCACAGCTGGACGGTATGCTGGACGACACGGTGGACGTACCGCTGGTGCTCATCGCCCATGACCTCTCTCCTGCTGACATGCTGCAATTCAAGCGCAGCATGTTCGCCGGGTTCGTGACCGATGTGGGCGGTAAAACCTCACACACCGCCATCGTCTCCCGCAGTATGGACATTCCCGCTGTGGTCGGTGCCCGCAGCGCCAGCCAGCTGGTGC
>JAYVPR010000472.1:0-3278 GCA_043757245.1 Polaromonas sp.
GATTTTGGCTTCGATGTCAAACAGCATGCCTTCGACGGTGACGTGGTCAAACGCAGTGCCTTCGGCTTTGAGTGCCGCCATGACTTCGTTCGTTACGTCACGGCAAGCATGTGTACGGGCCTGCTTGGCGCGGATTTGGTAAGCGGCTTGCAACTTGGCTTGAGCCAGCGCGCCCACTTTGGCAATCAGTGGTTCGTCTTTGGCCGGCGCTTTCCAGTCCCAGACCGGTTTGCCAGCGTCACGCACCAAATCATGAATCGCGTTAATCGCGATGTTGCCCTGCTCGTGGCCGTACACAATCGCGGCCAGCATGATTTCTTCGCTCAACTGGCTGGCCTCCGACTCAACCATCAGCACAGCGGCTTCGGTACCCGCCACAACCAAGTCCATTTTGGAATCTTTGAGCTGGGTTTTGCCGGGATTCAACACGTACTGGCCATCAATATAAGCAACGCGAGCTGCGCCGATCGGGCCGTTGAACGGAATGCCAGAAATAGCCAATGCCGCGCTGGATGCGATCAGCGCCGGGATGTCGCCTTCAACTTCAGGATTCAGTGACAGCACATGAATCACGACCTGCACTTCATTGAAGAAGCCTTCAGGAAACAGCGGGCGAATCGGGCGGTCAATCAGGCGCGAGGTCAGCGTTTCAAACTCGCTGGGGCGGCCTTCGCGCTTGAAAAAACTGCCGGGAATACGGCCAGCAGCGTAAGTTTTTTCCAGATAATCCACCGTCAGCGGGAAGAAGTCTTGACCCGGCTTGGCATCTTTTTTGGCCACCACAGTGGCCAGTACCACCGTGCCATCCATGTCCAGCTTCACGGCACCACCAGATTGGCGGGCGATTTCACCGGTTTCCATCGTGACCGTGTGCTGGCCCCACTGAAAGGTTTTGGTAACTTTGTTAAAAATGCTCATGAGTTATCTCCAGAAATACCACGCAAATTACACACTTGAGGCAGTGCGAAAGGCCCGGAATGTTGGCTAGTGAGAACGATGCCATTCCAGAAATGTTTAATTGGAGTCATCAACCAAAGTGAGACAGCAACTAAAAACTTCTGGAATGACACAGCGCGAACCCGTTTTACCGTCTTTCCGAATGTTTTAAAGTAAAAAACGCCTGAGCTAGGTGACTAACTCAGGCGTTTTCGATAAATTTACAACTTACTTGCGCAGGCCAAGTTTGGCGATCAATGCGGTGTAGCGGCTAGCATCTTTGGACTTCAGGTAGTCCAGCAGCTTGCGGCGGCGGCTGACCATGCGCAGCAAGCCGCGGCGACCGTGGTGGTCTTTGGCGTGGGTTTTGAAGTGAGGCATCAACTCATTGATGCGGCCAGTCAGCAAGCCGACCTGAACTTCTGGGCTGCCCGTGTCACCAGGAGCACGTGCGTTGGACTGAACGATGTCAGCCTTGATTGATTTTGCGATCATGAAAATACTCTCCGCACCGAAGTGCAACTTGCGAACGATACAGCTTTGTCAGTTTAAGAAATTGCCGTTGTCGTCGTGACTCGCCGGGCGGGATGTCTGGCGAAGCCTTCGATTATAGCCCAAGCCAGCGTTCTAGCCGCTGAACGCCCTGCCCCAAGCGACTCAGGTCCTGGCTGGCAAAGCACCAGCGCAGCCAGCCCTGCGCGTCAGCGCCCGGCTTGTTCACATGCTCAGCCATAAAAGCGTTGCCCGGAGCCAAACCCAACCCGGCCTCCAGAACCAGGGTTTTGGCAACATCCAAAGAATCACCAAATCGCGCTTGGTCTTCGAGTCTAAAAAACGCATACATGCCGCCTTTGGCCGATGCGACCTGCACACCAGGTAAGGCTTGCAGCAAAGGAATCAGCGTATCGCGGCAAGTCTTTAAATGTGCCACCAAACGCGGCGTGATGTCTAACGTGCGCTCAATCGCCACCAAGCCAGCTCGCTGGATAAAGGCTGGCGCCGACGAGGTATTGAACTCAATCAGCTTACCCATTTGTGGGGTCATGGCAGGCGGCATCACCAGCCATCCGAGCCGCCAGCCAGTCATTAAAAAACTTTTGGAAAAACTGTTGACGACGACCAGCCGGTCATCAGGCGAAGCAATATCCAGAAAGCTTGGAGCGCAGCCGTTAGGTGTCGGTTCAAAGTACAGCCGCTCGTAGACCTCATCCGCCAAAATCCACGTGCCCGTTGTGCGGCAATGCGCCAACAAGGTTTCCTGTTCAGCGCGCGACAACGTCCAGCCCGTCGGGTTGTTCGGCGCATTCAAGATCAACAGCTTTGTTTTTGCGGTGACTGCGCCCAGCAACTCGGTCATGTCCAGTTGCCATTGCCCGGCTACTGGTTTCAAGCTGACAGACCGAACCACCCCGCCCATGATGGCGGGTTGCCCGGTCAAATTGGGCCAAACCGGGGTGACCACCACCACCTCATCACCACTGTCCACCAGCGCCTGCACCGCAAGCATCAGCGCATTGACACCGCCGGATGTCACAGCAATCCGATCTGCTCCTATTTTTGCAGCACCTTGCACACGTAGATGGGTCGCATAAGCCGCAATTGATTCCCGCAGTTCGGGCAGCCCCAGGTTTTGCGCGTAAAAAGTTTCACCCTGCTGCATGGCGCTAATGGCAGCATCCCGAATAAATTGCGGCGTGACTTCATCACTTTCACCAAACCAGAACTTCAGCACATCGCCGCGGCCCATGCCCGCGTTGGCGACCTGCCGGATCATGGATTCTTCTAGATTTAAAACCGCTTGGCGCATCGTAAAGCCTCTGCTGAAAGTGAAAGTGAAAGTGATTTGAAGGCGATACGCATGGAAACTATACGATTCACTTTGTTGTCAAAATTGCTATTTATTCAGGAGCTTAATGTGCCCGTATCTATTGGGATACAGTCTCATTTTTACTTGTTTAAGAGTTGCAAGCCTGCAAGCTCCAGCGCGGTAAAACATCGAAAGTGTAGCCACCCTGCAAGCATTCCAGGCCAGCTTGCAGCCGCATGCCAGCAGCCAACGCAATCATGGCGCCGTTGTCGGTACACAAATGCAACTCTGGGTAATGAGGTCGAATCTGGCGCTTGGCGCAAGCGGCGTTCAGCTCGCTGCGCAGCAACGCATTGGCGCCAACGCCGCCAGCAACCACCAGCCGATTCAACCCAGTTTGCGCCATCGCCGCCATTGATTTTTTGACCAGCACATCAACGATCGCCGCTTGCGTCGAGGCGGCCAGGTCGGCCTTCAAAGAATCAGGCCAGGCTTCGACAGGCTCAGCCCGAACGGCGATCAATTTTTTAACTTG
>JAYVPR010000473.1:0-12237 GCA_043757245.1 Polaromonas sp.
AGGCAAAGGCGAGATCACCCTGGAAATTGCCAACAAAGCACTCGCCATGCTCGACGTGGACCCGCAAGGCTTTGACGTGATGGACCGCAAGCTGCTTGAGTGCGTGATTCACCGCTTCGATGGCGGCCCGGTGGGGCTGGACAACATTGCCGCCAGCATTGGCGAAGAGCGCGATACGATTGAAGACGTGATTGAACCCTATTTGATTCAGCAAGGCTACTTGCAGCGCACACCGCGCGGGCGTATTGCCACGCTGGCGGCGTATCGGCATCTGGGTGTTGCACCGCCGGCCAGTTCGGGTAATGAGCTGTTCAGCTAAGTGCATGCACAAGCTGATGCGCCATCGCCTCGGGGTGACGCTGCAACTGGCTGTAAGACTGCAAATCTGCCAAGTAGCAAGGGCAGGCGACACGCGCAAGTGTGGCTTCGTCGAGCAGCCACAGATAGCCCCGGGTGTAGCTGATGATGCCGGCTTGCTGAAGCGTGATGGCCGCGTGCGACACCGTCTCGCGCCGCGCGCCAACCATCAGCGACAAGGATTCGTGCGTTAGAAAAAGTTCGTTGGAATGGGCTCGATCACGCGCCATCAACAGGCTGCGCGCCAGGCGCTGCGGCACCGAGTGGTAGCGCAAACAGGCGGCTCGCTGCGCGGTTTGCCGCAGGATGACACTGGTGTAGCCCAGCAGCACTTGGCGCAGGCTGATGTCTTCCGCGCGCCGAAGCCGCAAGGCGTTGCGGTGAATCCGCAGCGCCCGGCCGGCGCCTTGCACGATGCTGGTCAGTGACGACATCGTATCTCCGAGCACGATTGTGGCGTTGAACATGCCTTCGCTCCCAATCAGCGCCATCTCTAGCTCGTTGCCGCCGTCGACCGTCAGAAATAATGAAACAAAACTGTCGAGCGGAAAGTAAGCATGCTGACCAGTGCAGCCCGCTGTTAGCAATTGAGCGTGCAAATTGAGGTCGACCAGCTCACTGTGTTCGAGCAGCGCACTCCTGCTCTGCGGCGGAAGCGCGGCGATCAGGCGGTTTTTCAAGGAGATGTCTTTTTGCGCCGACACGCAGTACCCCCGGTTTTTTTGTCAGTTCAAAAACATTCAGCGCCACTTGCTAACGGATGGCTCGACCTAAAGTTTCAAGGTCGGCGTTAGCTTGAAAAGACGGCCATCAGCGTCGTGGCAGCGACCGCTGACATTGGGAAAGCCAGCGTCAAGCGCGCACTGCATTATCTTGGCGCTGCTGGCGAATAAAAACGCTCGCCCCCAGCTTTCTCGCAAGTTATCACCCTCTGCTGATGGTCTGCCCAGGTCGGTGATTTTGTCGCTGAAATGTCCTCGATAGAGGAGGCCGTCGATCACCACTGCAATCGATCTGTCGCGAATGTCGTAGCTTCCAACATAGCTGCCGTGATCGCCCACAAACAGAACCTTGTCAGGTTCCAGCGCCGCTGCCGGTGAGGTCAGCCAGACGAATGCAGAGATCAAAGCACCCTGGAGCAGAGCCCGGAATGTATTTTTCATGAGTCTTACCTATCTAAGTTGCAGTTGTACTTGATATTCAGTTCGGCAAGAGAGCATGCCTGCAAGGAAAGAGGCTGCTTTGGTGTAGGCGCTTTGCTGATCTGACGCCGACATGGGAAAGATGTGATAAGTTGAAAGTAAAGGTAAATTTGCGTCAGCCCAACAAAACAAAAACTTACAAATAAGCCGATGAAACTCAGCGTTTTTACCATCATTGTGTGGAAATTAAGCGGTTTTTGAGATGTAGCCGACACGCAAGCGAGCCAACGGAGCGATCTGGGAGGCAAGCCTTCATCGTTTTTACGGTCGAGAAATATCGTGCAAAAGCATATTTTGTAGGGGATTTCCTACGACAAGACGGGAATTTATCTGATTGCTTCCTTCGTAGAAGTGCTGTGAAAAGAAATTTTTCACGTCGCCAAGAATATTTGGGTTTTGCCTTAATAGCGAGTTTCTGGGTGCGGCGTGCCGGCACACTACGCGACTACTACAGGCAGCCAAGACTTTTCGCTTATGTGGGGCAACCCACATAAGAATTTGAGGCTGGAGGTTCGCGAGATAGTTCGCTTACCGGAGATGGCGTGATGGTACTGAGGTAGTTTGGTACGGCGATGTCCTTTGGTCAACACGTTATTAGGCGGGTTGTGTTTGACTTCAAAGGAATGTTTAAATGTTGAGACGTCAATTTTTTAAAGGCCCGGTTGCCACAGCTGCAATTGGGGTGAGTACCAGCCTTTTTTTAGGGATCGGCAATAGTTTGGCTCAAACCTGTGTGCCCACCACAACGACCCCCACCTCTCCAACCGTGGTCAGTCCTGCCGTGGGTGGCATACTCAATGCGGTGGATGCCATCAAGGCGTTGCGCGTTCCAACCGGGCCTTACACCGGCGCTTATGAAATTGCGCCCAATGGTTTGTCAAACTGGTATTTCACGAATCTGGGGCTGATATCGATTGTTCAGTACCTCGACGGACCAGGGCTCGATACTTACATTCGTACCTACTTGGACTTGTACCTCAGCAAGCTAGAGCCCAACCTGTCGATTAAAGACGTGCAGTTTCCCTTTGGCCGCGCCAACACCAGCGCGTTCACGCTGGTCCTGGCTGATTCCGATGACTCCTACGCAGCCACCACGCTCACACTGGCGGCTCGCTACTTAAAGCTCAGTCAGAACTGGGCATGGTGGGACAGGAACAAATCCCGCCTTAAAGATATCGCGTATCGCAATATCGCCTTGGCGGTGAAACCGAATGGTTTGACCAGCGTGTTTCAGTCGCCGCGCAGCCTGAACAACAACGCTGGCTATTTGATGGACAACTGCGAGGTTTACCGCGGCCTGCGCGACTTCTGTGCAATTTTGAGCGAACGTGGTGATGCGGCCGATGCGGCTTACTACGGGCAGTTTGCCAATGGGATTGGTAAATCGCTGGTCGCCTTGTTCAGTTCGAGCAGCAACGCTTTTCGCATGGCCGACCTGTCCCTGCAAACCGAAACCAGTTTTTACCCGGGCACCAGCTGCCAAGTGTTCCCGCAGGTGTTTGGCGTCTCCGAGCTGGCTACTTATTTCACACCGGCGTGGAACTTCCTCAGCACCAATTCGTCGGGCTGGGAAACGGGCAAACTCGACCCGTATCCGTTCGCTGTGATCGGTTTGGCCGCGGCCAAGCGGGGGCAAACGACACTGGCAAAAACCCAGATGGACTATATCGAAAAAACCTTTGTTGCCAACCGGCCGCTCATCACCATCAACGAACTTGGTTTTTACCAACGTACCAAGAGCGTTTTGGCCGGTGGCACCGACATTTGAGGCGGGCAATACGATGCCACCCGTATCCACTGCTGCAAGAGCTGACCGACCTGCTCGGTCGCCTGCCAAGCCGGTGGCCCGTGCCGGCACCCAGATCAACGCCAAAATCGTTTGGGCGTTGTGCGCGCTAGCACTGAGTGGCGCTGTCATAGCGACATGGACAATGCGGGAGCCCGCCCGTGAGGCGGTGGTACTGAGTCCCCAGGCGCGTGCCGCACCGCAGGGTCTCAGCGAGCCGTCCATGGAGCAGTTTCCGGGGCTGGTTTCGCCGCCCTCCTTGCCGTCGACGCCGCCGGTGGTTGCAGCGCAGGCCGTGCTTGTTGTCCAACCTACCGCGATAACCGCGGAATTGAGCCGGGTTCGCGCAGAGTCTGCTGCAGTAACGGCTGATGCCTCAAGCGTACCGGTCAGCACCTGGCCCGCCGCCGTTGCGCGCGGGCCGAATGAGGTCGCGCCGCGATCAGACATGCGCTATCAGCTCAATACCCCGCCGCCACGCTAGCAGCGTGCTACTGCTTCAGCCGGCAGTGCCCGCTCAGGTCAGGGCGCCGCGGGCATGTACCCGGTAAATACGCTGCACCGTGCCGTGGCGCAGTCCGCCGGTGACGCCGATCATCACATCGTGAAGGTTCACGGTCGGATCGCAGTGGCCCGGGATCAGCCACAGCATGCTACCCAGTCCGGGCAAGCGAATGCTGTCACCGGCAGGCCGCAAAATGCCGTGCTCGTCGCCGCCGTTAAAGTATTCCAGTTCGCTCTTCGCATCAAAGGCGTGCACCAGCGGCAGGCCAGAATCGACGGCATGGCTTTTGTGGCCGGCATCGCACACGGCGTAGGCGGCATGCGAGCTCATCACCTGCGTTTTGACAAACAGCGCGTGCTCAAATTGCGGTTGCGCCGGGTCGCGTTCATTTTTCGCGTAGTCGGCATCCATGAACATGAATGAGCCCGCCTGTAGCTCGCCATAAACACCGCTGGCAGCCTCAAGCACCAGGCTGCCGGTGCCGGCACCGGTGACGAGTTCCACCCTCAGGCCCTCGGCTTCGATGAGCTGCCGCGTCAGCACCACTGCGTCCACAGCCTTGGCAATGGCGCCCTGCCTCTCTTGAGCGCTGCGAAAGTGCTGTGCTTTGCCGTGGTAGGCCTGAAGGCCGGCAAAGCGCAAGGCGGGGTGTTTGCGGATTTCCAGCGCCAGAGTAACAGCGGCTGAGCCCGGCTCGACACCGCAACGCCCCCCTCCGACGTTTATCTCCACAAACACATCAATCACCGTACCCACACCCGTCCCCGTTTTGCTGTTGGTACGTGCCTCTGTCATGGCCTGCGCCAGCCGGATCACGCCCTCGGTGCTGTCCACCGCAATGGCGAGCTGCCCGCCGTGCAGCGCGATCTTTTGCGTCAGTGCCGCCACGCGGGCCAGCTTGGCTGGGGCAATGACCTGGTTGCTGATGTACACGTTGTAAACGCCGCCGGCCACCATAGCTTCGGCTTCCGCCGTTTTTTGCACGCACACGCCCACCGCCCCGGCTTTGATCTGCATCTTGGCCAGCGTGGCGCTCTTGTGCATCTTGGCGTGCGGCCGCCAGCGGATATTGTGTTTTTTGGCAAACTCGGCCATGCGGGCCAGGTTGCGCTTCATCGCGTCCAGGTCAATGACCAGAGCGGGTGTGTCGATGTCATTGACAGGCTTGCCGATCAGATCGGCGAAGCGCGACGGCAAGGTGCTCATGGGGTGCTCATGGGGTGTTTTGGGTATTCATTGGTTGTGTGATGCGCTGGCAGTCGATCCGTTCGCAAACCGGTTGTCATCAAGCGCATCACCGTCCAGGTGCTGCGTGTCGGCCCAACCCACCAGCGTAAAGCCCTCGGGCGTCCAGAGCAGCCGGTTAATGGCCGTATTGCCCAACGCCCAGGTGCGCGGGGCCTGAATGTCGACCTGAGTGGCGGCGCGGTACAGCACGTCCATCACGCCGCCATGGCCGACCAGCGCAATTTGCTCGCCGGGGTGTTTCGCTGCAAGGCGCTCGGCGGCTTCCAGCACACGGGTGCGCAGTGCTGTCAGAGACTCACCGCCAGCAGGAAAGAAGTGGGGGTCGCGTTTGCGCAAGCGCATGGATTGCTCAGGCAAAAGCACTTCAATTTCAGCAAAGGTTTTGCCCTCAAAATCACCAAAATCACGCTCGCGCAAACCAATTTCTTTCGTCACTTGCAGGCCTTGCGCCTGGCCGACGTACTGCGCGGTTTCCCAGGCTCTGGTCAGGTCGCTGGCATAAATGGCGGAAATTGACGCATCCTTGAGTGCATATGCCAGGCGTTCAGCCTGCCAGCGCCCGTTGGCACTCAGGGGGATATCAAGATGACCCTGTATGCGCGCATCCACGTTCCAGGCGGTTTCGCCATGGCGAATGGCGATGATGCGGGTCACCTCGCTCATGCTTATCGGGGGAGTTCTACGTTAATTCTTCTGGTACCAGCAGGTGGCTGCGGAAAGCCCAGCAACGCTGAGTCCAGCATGGCAGGCAGCACGGAAAACGCATCGCCCCATGGACCGCCGTGCATGGCGCGGGTTTCAAACACCACTTTTTGGCTGGACAGCTCACGCATCAAAATACTGACAGCACGCTTGTAGTACGACTCACCAAAGCCGATGGGAAACGACAAGCCGACCGATGCGCCGCGACTGCCGCCGCCAATAGAAACGCCCGGCCCGCCAAAGCCGAAACCCGGCTCGGGGTAACGCTGAACAATTTCAGTCACCAGCAAGACCTGTACGCTGTAACGGGCATCTGGCGGGCTCAGTGCCATGCCTACTTTGGACAGGCTGGTGGTGGCCAGCGCTTCAATGCGGTCTTGTTGCGCGTTGGCCGATTGCTGTGATGGCAGACGCTCAAACCTGTAGCGCGTACCGGGCACCGGTGGGGCGGCCGTCCAAGCTGAAAACGCGGTCACATCGCTGTCGACCACACGCATGCCCGAGCAAGCCGTCAAGAATAAAGACGCTATCAAAATAACAGCTGCTTGCGACCGTACCATTTTTCCTACCGTTCGATTTGATGGTGTAAAAACGAAAAAATCTTCATATGGACTGTATTTTGATGACAGACAGAGCTGGGAGTTTTGTAGTCGATGGCCCATTGAAGTCATCAGCATCAAACGCCTTGTCACCGTCAGCATCTGCAATACCCGTGATTTTAATGCCTTTAAAGTCGTGTCGCTTGCCGTCCATCAAATGCGAGGGCACGATGTTTTGCAGGGCGCTGAACATGTTTTCAATCCGGCCCGGAAATTTTTTGTCCCACTCGCGCAACATGTTACCGACCTGCTTGCGCTGCAAATTTTCCTGGCTGCCGCATAGCGTGCACGGGATGATGGGAAAGTCACGCACCTGCGCCCAACGACTCAAGTCTTTTTCAGGCACGTAGGCCATCGGGCGAATCACAATATTTTTACCATCGTCACTGACCAGCTTGGGCGGCATGCCTTTGAGTTTGGCTGCAAAAAACATATTCAGAAAAAAAGTTTGCAACATATCGTCACGGTGATGGCCAAGCGCGACTTTGGTCGCCCCCAACTCACCCGCCACACGGTACAAAATGCCGCGCCGCAAACGTGAACAGAGCGAGCATAGCGTTTTACCCTCGGGTATCACGCGTTTGACGATGCTGTAAGTGTCCTGGTTTTCAATGTGAAACGGTACGCCCAGTTTGGTCAGGTACTCGGGCAGGATGTGTTCTGGAAAACCGGGCTGCTTTTGGTCAAGATTGACGGCAATCAAACTGAAATTGATGGGCGCTCGCTTTTGCAGCTTCAAGAGAATGTCCAGCATGGCATAGCTGTCTTTGCCGCCCGACACGCACACCATCACCTTGTCGCCCTCTTCAATCATGTTGAAGTCCACAATCGCCCGTCCTACGTCACGGCACAGGCGCTTTTCAAGTTTATGGTCCTCGCGTTCGATCTGCAAGCTGTTTTGCACGCGTATAGAACTTTCGATCTGGTCGTCTATCCACAAGGCACTCATGTCGTTCACCACTGCCCCGTCTCGACGCGAATGGCTACTTCGCAGTCGTCAAAAATTTCAAGCTTGACAATCTTTACCCGCACCCCCAACACGCCCGGTAGCAGCATCAGCCGGTGCGCGAGTTTGCCTATCAGCGTCTCCAGCAAGTTAACGTGCTCTGACGTGCATTCCGTGATGATGATCTGCCGCACCTTGCGGTAGTCCAGAACATGGCTGATATCGTCATCGCTCGGCATCAGTGGCTGCGTGCCGAGGTTCAGTTCTGCATCAACCTGAATCGGTTGAGGCGCGACTTTTTCGCTTTCAAGAATGCCCAGGTTGGCATCAAAGCGCAGACCAGTGAGCGTCAAAATTTGTGTGCCGCGTGTGTTGAACATGGTTACTTTATATTTTCAGGTGAAGCGTTCATTAAAGAAAAATCGCGCTCAAACTTCATCAAATGCTGACCACCATCCACCAGCAGCGTGGTGCCCGTCATGGACTGGTTTTCAAGTGCAAACTTCACGCTAGCCGCCACATCAGCAGAAGTTGACGAGCGGCCTAACGGCGACAGTTTGTGCAGCTCGTTAAACTGCGCATCGCTCAGCAGGTGACTGGTCAGCGTCAGGCCAGGTGCCACGCCCACCACCCGTACCAACGGCGCCAATGCGATGGCCAGCATGGTGTTGGCGGCTTCCAATGCAGCTTTTGACAGGGTATAGCTCAAAAAATCCGGGTTTTGATTCCAGAGTTTTTGGTCCAGTAAATTCACTACCGCTCCGCGAACCTTGCTTTCACCAGGTGCGTTACGGCTGGCAAGGTGCGTGTGCAGCGCCTGCGTCAGAAAAATCGGCGCTGCGGTATTGCTCTGCATGTGTTTGACAAACGACGCAAAACTGAAGCTGGCGGCATCGTCGTGTTCAAACGCCGAGGCGCTGTTGACCACTGCATCAACCTGACCAAAATGCTCAATCACACGTGGCAGAAGTCTTTTTACAGCGTTTTCATCCCCCAAATCAGCATCAAATAAGGCTGAATCTCCCTGAGTACCGGCGCAAGCAGCTGCTGTATCAATAGCATCCTGCCGGGAGCCGCGGTAGTGTATGGCCACACGCCAGCCGCCGGCGGCCAAGGCCAGCGCAATCTCGCGGCCCAGCCGCTTGGCTGCGCCTGTGACTAAAACGACTGGGGCTGGCGTAGTTGAGGGCATGTGTTGAAAGTCATGAGGTGGGCAGTGGTAATCGTCGACAATTCCTATTGAAATGAATGCCATGACAGTTGATATTTTAACGATCCCCCTGCAAACCCAAATCCGTGAGGCTATCGTCCAAGCGGGCGGCTGGCTGGGTTTTGACAGTTTCATGAGCATGGCGCTGTACACGCCCGGCCTGGGCTATTACGCCAACGACTTGCGCAAGTTTGGCTTGATGCCTGGCGGCCTCTCCCACACAGGCAGCGACGCAGGCAGTGATTTTGTCACTGCACCCGAGATGTCGCCCCGCTTTGGTTTGGCGCTGGCGCGGCAGATTGCTGAGGCTTTTCAAGCCACGGGTACCCTTGAAGTGTGGGAGTTTGGTGCTGGTTCGGGCGCGCTGGCTGAGCAAGTTTTGCAGGCACTGCCGCAGATCACGCGCTACACCATCGTTGATGTGTCGGGCAGCTTGCGGGCGCGCCAACAGCAGCGTTTGTCCAGTTTTGGTGCAAAGGTACATTGGGCCAATGCCTTGCCTGAAAACATGCACGGGGTGGTGATCGGCAACGAAGTACTCGACGCCATGCCGGTGAAATTACTGGCACGTGTGAATAGCGTTTGGCATGAAAGAGGCGTCGCTTTGCACGAAGGCGCTTTTGTATATGCCGACCAGCTTACCGATCTGAGGCCACCTTTCGAGGTGCTTGGCGCGCATGACTACACGACTGAAATCCATAGCCAGGCCGAGGGCTTTATTCGCACACTGGCAGACAAGCTGCAAGCAGGTGCGATTTTCATGATCGACTACGGTTTTCCCGAACACGAGTACTACCACCCACAGCGCAGCATGGGCACCGTGATGTGCCACCGCGCGCATCAGGTCGATGCCGATGCGCTGGCGGACGTGGGCAGCAAAGACATCACCGCGCACGTCAACTTCACGGGCGTTGCTTTGGCCGGGCAAGAGGCGGGCTTGCAAGTACTGGGTTACACCGGTCAGGGGCGGTTTTTACTCAATTGTGGTGTGCTGCAAGGTATGGAAGATGCGACATTGGTGGAGCGATCCATGGTGCAAAAGTTGATCAATGAGCATGAAATGGGCGAGCTGTTCAAGGTGATGGCTTTGGGTGCTAAAAATATTTCAACATGGCAACCGATGGGTTTTGCTGCGGGTGACCGAACGCACACGTTGTGATCAAAAAATGGTAACTACTCAGCCCCTCCTACTCCTTCCCCTTCCGGGGGAAGGTTGGGATGGGGGCATGCACGATGCGGGCACTGTTTCTGCACTTGCCCCCACCCTAACCCCCCGGAAGGGGAGGGAACAAGACGAAAACGACCTGAGTAGTTACCTAAAAAGGTCTTTATAAGGGAGGCGGAATTAGCAAATGTACCGTTTTTGATGGTACAGGCGGGATGCAGTGCTGGGCTCTGACTGCCAGGTCGATCAGGTCAAGCAAGCCAACTTTTCCCGTCACGCCGTCATACCCGCGAATGCAGGTATCCAGTGCGGTAGTTGATGGTGAACACGCTTCGTCGTGCGGCTGGATTCCTGCCTTCGCGGGTATGACCGTGAGGCTTGGAGTGCCGTGTGACTGGCCACACAAGCGACAAGCAACGACGCAATGCACCCGTCAGTGCCGTCCATCAACGGTATGTTTGTTAATTTCGCCTCCCTTACCTATCAATCGGCAAATTTCTTTTAGCGGATAGTTACATAGCACGATCCAGGTGCGGCGGTTTGGTCAACTGGCATGATGGATCCTTACAAGTTATTGATGTCGTGGTGCATGACTTGATTGTCACGACCAATGCGTTATACAGCGTCGCATCAACGCACATTCTGCAAATTGCCAGCTTCGCGAGATTGCTCCTCAAGCTACTGGGCAAAATTTATATAAGAATAGCCTGTAGTTCCTGTCTTATATGCGTTAGTAGCTCTTAAATTTATAGTAATCTAGTCTTATTCAGACACGAGAATGGCTAATGAATGCCATTCGAGTCCCGCTCCTCCTCCGCCAGCCACTCCAAAAACTGTTCGTCTTCAACAGAATAAGACCCGCGCTGTGAACGCCAGAGAAAGTTTTCTTCGCGCAATTTGTCCAGCGCATTCTGCACCGACGGCGTTTCAACCGAAACCCCGTGGGGCGCGCCCATTTCAGCCTCCAGACGCGCCAACAAGCGTGCTTTCATGGCAGCAGAAAACAGGCCGGGTCGGCGCACGTCTGGCCCCAACAAGGTGTCAGCGGCCAGCTCGCGCAACAGGGCCGTCTGCAGCGGCGGCAAACTGGCCACCGTGTTGAGAAAATCCATCTTGGAATCCCGAACCCCTTTGGTGGCCAAGCTGGCCAGCATCGCATTGGAATCCTGAGTGGGGTTGACCGCCAGTCGCAGCCGCGTTTGGCTCAGCGATTTGCGAAAAGGTTCGGGCCGAGAACCCAGGCTTTGAAACACCTCGGTCGCCAAGTCGATGTCCAGATTGAGTTTGGAGCGGCCCACCAACCATTGAACATAGTCTTTGCCGAGGGTGGGAAATTGCACCATGTCGGCGCCATAAAACGCCTGCTCGCGCCCATTGACCAAGGTGGCCAGCTTGTCGCGGTTCGAGCCGGTAGCAACCAGTTGCATCCCATACCGGCCCGGATCAGTGTTCAGACTGTCGCGCGCCGCTTTCAGAGAAAACAGGGCGTTGATGCCATCCTCCGTTGTCAACGCATGCTGGGCCTCATCGATCACAAGAATCAGTTTTTTCTGGCTGGCCGTGGAGAGTGCCTTGAGCGCATCGGCCAGCGTGGCATCTTTTGACAGGTTGAGCTGCGAAAGGTCGAAGCTCAGGCCATTGCCCCAGGCGCCAACCGTCAGCTTGGACATGTTGGTCAGTTTTTTGAGCGTTTTTGCAATAGCCCCATCTTCCCGCGCCAACTCGGTGCGGATGGCGTTGGCAATATGAATCGCCGGGTTCACCGTCTTGTCGATCCAGAGGTCAACATAGATGACATTGAGGTTGCGCCGCTCAAACTCGGGCACCAGGTCCTGGCGCACAAAGGTCGACTTGCCCGTGCGACGCGGTGCGGCTAGGAACATACCGCCACTGGTTCCAAGCGAGGTATCGAGCGCCTGATCAGCGAGTGCGGTGGCCAACTCGGGGCGATGAAAGAACTGATCCTGTGTGGGCTCAGGTGTTTGGGACATGGCCGTCTCCTGTTGTGATTATCGTGAATTATCAAACATTATCATAAATTATGCTGGCTATCTTTTTGCACTCGGGAATAGACGTAACAAAACAGCCTGTAGCCTTGGTAAATTGTGCGTAGGAAGCTTACAAATTCATAGCGAATTGGATTCAATCACGGGCCAAGGTATCCATCGAGTCAGGCGATTGGTCACGCACCGCCTTCAGACTTCTTGATCCGGACGGAATTGGCAATTGCACAAAAATTTCTAAATCGTCGGCCGAAAAGTGGTCTGCCTATAGTGAAGATGGGGGAAGTGCCGGAACGTGATGTGCAAGGCCGATTCCGGATTTTCGGTCGAGCATCCTTCCCGGATCAAGAAGTCTGAAATTACCAACGGTGGCTGGCTGGAAGACAGCGCATGCCTTGGCGTGAAGAACATCGGAAAGCCGTATGCGGGAAAACCCATTGCGTTATACACAAGTCAAAAACTCTTTATAAATCAATCACTTACAAGCGACACAAAATTGAGCAATGGGACAGTT
>JAYVPR010000474.1:0-3270 GCA_043757245.1 Polaromonas sp.
ACGTCCTGCGAATCGCTGCTGGCATAGACCTCGGCCAAGGCGCGAAGTTGCGAGTTGGAGCCGAACACCAAGTCCACCACCGTGCCAGTAAGTTTGAGCGCGTTGGTTTTGCGGTCGCGGCCTTCCAGCACAAATTCCGCATCAGTAGACTTTTGCCACTTCGTGTTCATGTCGAGCAGATTGACAAAGAAGTCATTGGTCAGCTCATCGGTGCGTTTGGTGAAAACACCGTGTTTAGCCTCACCAACGTTCGCACCCAAGGAGCGAAGGCCGCCGACCAGCACCGTCATCTCGGGCGCTGTCAGCGTCAGCAGATTGGCTTTGTCGATGAGCAATTCGGCGACCAAGGCTTCATGCCCCTTGCGCACGTAGTTGCGAAAGCCGTCTGCAACTGGCTCCAGCGGCGCAAACGAATGCGCATCGGTCTGCGCCTGTGTTGCGTCGGTGCGGCCCGGCGAGAAGGGAACAGTCACGCTGTGCCCAGCCTTCTTCGCAGCGGCTTCGACGGCAGCAGAGCCACCCAGCACGATCAGGTCAGCCAGCGAAACCTTTTTGCCACCGGTTTGCGTGGCATTGAAGTCTTTTTGGACCGCTTCCAGCTTTGCGAGAACCTTCGCCAATTCTGCCGGCTGGTTGACTTCCCAATCCTTCTGCGGCGCCAGGCGAATGCGCGCACCGTTTGCACCACCACGCTTATCGCTTCCACGGAATGTTGATGCTGATGCCCAGGCCGCAGTGACGAGCTGTGACGTGGTCAGACCGGAGGCGAGGATTTTCACCTTCAGCGTAGCTACGTCCTGCTCATTGACCAGGGCGTAGTCAACAGCCGGCACCGGGTCTTGCCAGATCAGCTCTTCTTTCGGCACCAGGGGGCCTAAATAGCGGGCAATCGGGCCCATATCGCGGTGCGTTAACTTGAACCAGGCTCTAGCAAAGGCATCGGCAAACTCTTGTGGGTTTTGCATGAAGCGGCGCGAAATCTTTTCATAGGCCGGATCCATGCGCATGGCCATGTCAGCCGTTGTCATCATGGGCGCGTGGCGCTTGCTCGAGTCGTGCGCATCCGGCACAGTGCCGTCGCCAGTCGCGCCCACGGGCTTCCACTGGTGCGCACCTGCCGGGCTCTTGGTTAGCTCCCACTCGTAGCCGAACAGATTTTCAAAATAGCCGTTATCCCATTTGATCGGGTTCTTAGTCCAGGCGCCCTCGATACCGCTGGTGAAGGCATGCACGCCGTGGCCGGTCTCGAAACTGTTGATCCAGCCAAAGCCCATGTTTTCGACACCAGCGCGCTCGGGTTCGACGCCGATGTGCTTCTCATCAACGGCACCGTGGGACTTGCCGAAGGTGTGGCCGCCGGCGGTCAGCGCCACGGTCTCTTCGTCGTTCATGGCCATGCGGGCGAAAGTCTCGCGGATGTCGCGTGCCGAACCGAGCGGGTCGGGCGTGCCATTTGGGCCTTGCGGGTTAACGTAGATCAGACCCATCTGGACGGCGGCAAGCGGATTCGCAAGCTCACGGTCGCCGCTGTAGCGCTCGTCGCCCAGCCAGGTGGTCTCGGAACCCCAGTTGATGTCTTCTTCTGGCTCCCAAACGTCAGGGCGGCCGCCGCCGAAGCCGAAGGTCTTGAAGCCCATCGATTCCATCGCAATGTTGCCGGTGAGGATGAACAGGTCAGCCCACGACAGCTTGCGGCCGTACTTGGCCTTGATCGGCCAGAGCAGGCGGCGCGCCTTGTCGAGGTTGCCGTTATCAGGCCAGCTGTTGAGCGGTGCAAAGCGCTGCTCGCCACTGCCGCTGCCGCCACGACCATCAGAAATGCGGTACGTGCCAGCGGCATGCCAGGCCATGCGAACGAAGAACGGGCCGTAGTGGCCGTAATCAGCTGGCCACCAGGACTGCGAGTCGGTCATCAGGGCATGCAGATCCTTAACCACTGCGTCTAGATCCAGTGTCTTGAACTCTTCGGCATATACAAATTCATCGCTCATCGGATTGGACAGCGAAGACTGCTGGTGCAAAACTTTAAGGTTTAGTTGCTCAGGCCACCAGGACGCATTGGTCGTACCCCGTGGCATCGGCTTGGGAGCGCCGCCCGAGAATGGGCATTTGGCTTCGCTTTGCATTTGTTGCTCAGACATGATGATTCCTTTTCAATGAATAAGTGGGGCTTGCGGCAGCACAGCAAACCTCGTAAGAGCGCTTGGGGCTGGAATGCGATTCTATATTTCAGAGGAAAATATTCAAAACTAATTAAAAGTATTTGTTTGATAGTTTTTATTAATGAATTTATTGAGGTCGGGGTTAATGGGATGACCGCAAAAAACCCCGCGAAGTGAAGTCTGCCGTTACGCTTGGGGCTAAGGGATGCAGAAATAACAAACATACCGTTTATGGATGGCGCTGGCGGGCGCATTGCGTCGTTGCTTGTCGCTTGTGTGGCTAGCCACACGGCGCCCCAATCGCCTAGCACTGCATCCCGTCAGCACCACCCAAAACGGTACAGTTATTAATTTCACATCCCTAAATTCGTCATACACCGTTTGAAGGAATCAGCAATGACCATCCGCCCGATCGCTAGCACCGCAACCCGCTACCCCGCGCCCGAACTGAATGACCTGCCCGACGACATCAAGGCCAAGGTGCTGGAG
This sequence comes from Polaromonas sp., assembly GCA_043757245.1. GTDB lineage: Bacteria > Pseudomonadota > Gammaproteobacteria > Burkholderiales > Burkholderiaceae_C > Polaromonas. Next base: position 2,652 of record JAYVPR010000474.1, read on the forward strand.
GTACAGGAAAAAGCCGGCTTTGTGCCCAATGTGTTTTTGAGCCTGGCGCGCAGGCCCGCCGAGTGGCGCGCGTTTTTTGCTTACCACGATGCGCTTATGACACCTGAATCAGCTGGCCGCACGAGTAATCTGAGCAAAGGCGACCGCGAGATGATCGTCACCACCACCAGCGCAGCCAACAAATGCCTGTACTGCGTGGTGGCGCACGGTGCGATATTGCGCATCTATGAAAAGAAACCGCTGGTGGCCGACCAAGTGACGGTCAACTACCGCAAGGCCGACATCACCCCACGCCAGCGCGCCATGCTGGACTTTGCGATGAAGGTCTGTGAGCGTTCGCACGAGATTGAAGACGCTGACTTCGCCGCGCTGCACGCGCATGGGTTTGACGATGAGGATGCCTGGGACATCGCCGCCATCACGGCCTTTTTCGGGCTGTCAAACCGCATCGCCAGCTTCAGCGGGATGCAGCCCAACCCCGAGTTTTATTTGATGGGGCGCGTGGCCAAAGCCAAGTCGGTCTAGGAGCCTGGGCGGCAGAAGGCGTCGAAGCGAAAATTGGCCCCAGCGATGGCCAAGTTTTTGACGATTTCGCCGCCCAATATCTGGATATTTGGCA
>JAYVPR010000475.1:0-3256 GCA_043757245.1 Polaromonas sp.
CTTCGACGTTCAAATCGAGACCAGACTGAAACACTGAATTTGACAAGTAAATCATTAACTTACGGCGTTCTGATCTGACAACGTTGGGACACTACTGAAATTCAGTGAATAAATCTGCGTTTCCTTAGCATACTAACCTGCTGTCACGAAAGTGTACTGGAGCTAAAAATGTCCTATTTTTTGCCTCATCTAAAAATTTTTGATGTCGCCATTTTTAGGTGTGGGGCTGGTTGTGCGGCCAGCCTTGCACTGGCGCTATCGGCTTGGGCGCAGCCCGCACCCCTGCCAAGTACGCCAGCGCCAGCATCCAACGCGTTGCGACTGATCGTGCCCTTCACTCCGGGTACAGGTATCGACCTGATTGCACGTACCGTTGGCCCCAAATTGGCCGAGCGCCTGGCTCGGCCAGTGGTGGTTGACAACCGTGTTGGTGCATCGGGCAATATTGGTACTGAGGCGGTGGTGCGCTCGGCTCCCAACGGTTCAACGCTGTTGGTGTCGGTCAACACACTGGTGATGAACCGCAGCTTGTATCCCAAGTTGCCTTTTGACCCCATCAAAGACCTGGTACCCGTCACTCTGACGAGCTGGGGCCAACTGGTACTGGTCAGCCACCCCAAAGCATCCTACAAAACAGCGTCTGAATGGGTTGCAGCAGCCAAGGCTGCGCCAGGCCGGATGAACTATGCATCGCCGGGCGTGGGTACGCCGCACCATTTGTCGATGGAGTTGCTGAAAAATACAGCAGGCGTTTTTCTGACGCATATCCCTTACCGCGGCACCGCACCAGCCGTCACAGACCTGCTGGGAGGTCAAATTGAAACCATGTTTTTGCCAATTCATGTGGCACTGCCGTACATTAAGGCGGGCCGGTTAATGGCTTTGGGTATCGGTAGTGACAAGAGCCACCCACTATTGCCCGATGTGCCTACGCTGACAGAGGCAGGTGTGGGCAAAGTCAACGTTGACATGTGGTACGGCATTTTCGCGCCACCCGGCACGTCTTCAGCTGAAGTGGGCAGGCTTAACAAAGAGATCAAGGACATCCTTGCCCTGGACGATGTCAAGCGCGCTTTTCAAACTCAGGGGATGGATCCGGCCAGCAATTCACCAGAGGAATTCAAAGCATTGGTAGAAAAAGATGCCGTTCGCTGGGCGCAATTGATCAAGACGCAAAACATCACTGCCGAATAACACAGCATGACGATTGCAATCATTGGCGGAGGTATTGGTGGTTTGAGCCTGGCACTGGCGTTGCACCAGCGCGGGTTGGCATGTGACGTGTATGAAGCCGTGCCGGAAGTCAAGGAAATTGGCGTAGGCATCACCTTGCTGCCGCATGCCGTGCGCGAGCTCTCTAGCCTGGGCTTGCAGGCTGAGCTGGAAGCTGCTGGCATTGAAAACCTGGAGAGTGTTTTTTTCAACCGTTACGGTCAGTACATTTACAGTGAGCCGCGTGGCCGACATGCCGGATACGCGCTGCCCGAGTTGGGTATTCACCGCGGCAAGTTGCACCGTATTTTGTTTGATGCCGTGCTATCGCGCCTGGGTGCAGCGCATGTACACACCAACCACCGATGTGTACAGGTTACGCAGAGTGAAACGGGTGCGACGCTACATTTTGCTGAGGCGAACACCGGCGCGCAACTTTCCCCGGTGGATGCTGAATTGGTGATTGCCTGTGACGGCGTTAACTCTGCTCTGCGCCAGCAGTTTTACCCGGATGAAAAAGTGGCGTTTTCAGGCATCAACACCTGGCGCGGTGTGACCAGGCATCGGCCGATTTTGAGCGGAAAAAGCTACATTCGTATCGGCTCGATAGACACCGGCAAGATGGTGATTTACCCGATTGTTGACAACATCGACGCTCAAGGCATGCAGCTGGTGAACTGGGTGGCTGAAACCCAGCGCGAGGGCGACGCCATGAACGATTGGAACCGCACCGGTTCAGGCGCTGACTTTCTGGATATTTTCAAAGACTGGGTCTTTGACTGGCTCGATGTACCCGCGCTCATCAACGGTGCAGACAGCATTCTTGAATACCCCATGGTTGACAAAGATCCAGTCTCCCAATGGACGTTTGGCCGCGTCACGCTGCTGGGCGATGCCGCGCACCCATGTACCCGCGCGGCTCGAATGGCTCGGCTCAAGCCATCATCGACGGGCGCGTACTGGCCGCACAACTGGCATCGGCGCAGCACAACGGCAGTGACATGCGCGGCGCGTTGCTTGCCTACGAAGCGCTGCGCAGACCACCGACGTCAAAAATAGTACTCACCAACCGAACAACACCCCCTGATTTCATCATCATGAAAGCCGATGAACTAAGCCAAGGTAAGCCGTTCAGGCACATTGATGACCTCATTAGCCAGGCCGAGTTGCGGACTATTTCAGATAATTACGCCAAAATTGCAGGCTTCTCACGCGAGGCCGTGGATCAAGTAGCTGGCTTGCACTGACGGGAATTGGTTTGGCTTCGTTTGACCTGGCGCAAGCTTGCGGGTCTCAGGAGTCTTGAAAATGCGTGAATGCCCCCGAATTAACTTTTAATTCGACACCTATTCGACACCTATTCGACATTCACACGCGAGGACATTTTCATGCGCCAAGACAAACTCACCACCAAATTTCAGGAAGCGCTAGGCGATGCCCAGTCACTGGCGCTGGCCAATGACAACGGCTACATTGAGCCGGTGCATTTGCTGGCCGCCATGCTCAAACAGGACGATGGCCCGCGTTCGATGCTGGAAAAAGCAGGCGTCAATGTTGCAGGCCTTGAAATGTCGGCGCAAGCTGCTATAAAAAAGCTATCGCAGGTGAGCGGACAGGAGCAGATTTCGGTTTCGTCCGAGTTGGCCAAGCTGTTGCAAGCCACTGAAAAAGAAGCCATCAAACGCAATGACCAATTCGTTGCTGGCGAGCTGTATTTACTGGCAGTGGCCGACAGCAAAACCGATATCGGAAAAATGGCCAAGGAAAACGGTTTGACCCGAAAGTCGCTCGAGTCGGCCATCAATACCGTACGCGGCGGTGAAAAAATGGACACCGCTGAAGGCGAGGGCAACCGCGAAGCCCTCAAAAAATACTGCATGGATTTGACCGAACGGGCTCGCATGGGCAAGCTCGACCCTGTGATTGGCCGCGACGATGAAATCCGACGCGCTATTCAGGTGCTGCAGCGCCGTACCAAAAACAACCCGGTGCTGATTGGCGAACCAGGCGTCGGTAAAACCGCGATTGTGGAAGGTTTGGCACA
>JAYVPR010000476.1:0-3244 GCA_043757245.1 Polaromonas sp.
ACAAGACGCCACGGACGAGGGCACACCTGTATCCGTCAAAATCCGCGAACGGCTGGCCGCTGCCAAGAAACGCTTCAACGCCAACGACAACATTGCCCAGTTCATTGAGCCCGGTGAGCTGGAAAAGCTGCTGGATGAAGTTGAAATAAAAATGCAGGGCGTGCTGGACAGCATGGTGATTGACACCGAGCGTGACCACAACACCAACAACACGGCCAGGCGCGTCGCCAAAATGTATTTGAACGAGGTCTTCAAGGGTCGTTACGTTGCTGCGCCTGCGGTGACCGAGTTCCCGAATGTAGAGCACTTGAACGAGCTGATGATTGTCGGGCCGATCACCGTGCGCAGTGCTTGCTCGCACCACTTTTGCCCGGTCATTGGCAAGGTCTGGATCGGCGTGCTACCGAATGAGCACACCAACGTGATTGGCCTGTCAAAGTATGCGCGGCTGGCTGAATGGATAATGAGCCGGCCCCAAATCCAGGAAGAGGCAGTGGTGCAGCTGGCTGATTTGATCATGGAAAAAACCTCGCCTGATGGCTTGGCCATTGTTATGGAGGCCACCCACTTTTGCATGGGCTGGCGTGGCGTGAAAGACCTGGACAGCAAGATGATCAACTCGGTCATGCACGGCGTGTTTTTGAAAGATCCAAATCTGCGCCGCGAGTTTTTGTCGCTCATTCCCAAAACATCTCATCAATAGTCTTCAGCAACCAGAGTACACCTGCCATGTTGGTACGCCTTCTTTACGCCAGTCGCCTTGCTGATAGTGAGCCTGTATCAGCCACTGATTCCATTCTTGCGCAGTCACGCGCCCACAACCCGGCCAGCGGTATCACAGGCATTCTTTGCTACGGCGGCGGTATTTTTTTGCAGGCACTTGAAGGTGGCCGCATGCAGGTCAGTGAGTTGTATGGCCATATTCAAAAAGATGTGCGCCATAAAGACGTGGTGCTGCTGCATTACGAAGAAATCATGGAGCGCCGTTTTGGCGGTTGGACCATGGGGCAGGTCAATGTGGCCAAGCTCAACATGTCCGTCTTGCTTAAGTATTCTGAAAAACCCGAGTTCAATCCTTATGCGGTGTCAGGCCAGGTGTCGCTGGCGCTTCTTGAAGAGTTGATGGCCACTGCCAGCATCATGGGCAGGTCTTGAATTGACCTTGTTAAATTGACATTCCTTCTGGGCTGTGATTTTTCAAGCAGCCCCACTCGCCAAAAGCCGATAATTTTTGCTCTTGGGGCCTGTAAAAATGGGTGCGTTCAGCTCTCAAAAATAGAGCAAATTACCTCGCTTGATGCGTTTGGAGCATGGCTGGCACAGCCGCAGCGCTGGCTCGGTGTGTTCGACTTACCGTTTGGTTTGCCACGCGAGCTGGTTGAGCATTTGCAGTGGCCTTTGACTTGGCCAGAGCTGATCAACCATTACGCAGCGTTAAGCCGCGAGGACATTCGCAACACCTTTGCCGCGTTTTGCAATGCACGCCCAGTGGGCGGAAAATTCGCGCATCGTGCAGCCGACAAACCGGCTGGCTCCAGCCCGTCAATGAAGTGGGTCAACCCGCCTGTGGCTTTCATGCTTCATGCGGGTGTGCCGCGCTTGCTGGGTGCAGGCGCGCATCTGCCGGGCTTGCATGATGGCGATAAAACCCGCGTAGCCCTGGAAGGTTACCCTGGCTTGCTGGCCCGTGAGGTGCTGGGTCAGCGCAGCTACAAAAGCGACAGTAAGCCCAAGCAAACGCCCGAGCGCCTGATTGCGCGCAAAGACTTGATCACTGCGTTGGAGCTGGGCCAAACACGACTGGGGATGCGCCTCAAACTTACCCATGCCCAGCGCGACCTGCTGGTGGGTGATGCCAAAGGCGACAGCCTTGACGCGGTGCTGTGTTTAATGCAGGCGGCTTGGGCGCAAGGCCAGGGCGCACCTCGTTACGGCTTGCCACTGAATGTTGACCCGCTAGAGGGTTGGATTGTCACAGCTTGAGGTTTTCGCCACGTAAGCGTGACGGCCGGGACAAGTATTGGGGAAAGCAGCGGGGCAAGCATCAACCCTCAGTCTCCAAATCCGGTATTCGGTTAAACGCAATCCGCATGGGTGCGGTGTCTTTGGTGTCATGTGATGCTGCAAAGTACAGCGTGTTTTTGCCGTAGGTTTTATTCAGCTTGTCCATTGCCGCGTCAAGTTTTCCTCTGTCCCGTGTCCCCGATGTGGGTGTTTTAATGGCATCCGGGAAATCAAACAAATCAGGCGTGTGCTGCCCTGACAGCACCAGGCCGTGCATCGTCACATTGACTGCCTTGGGATGCTGCAAAAGGTGCAGGCCGCTGTGCCACAGCCTGTGCAGCACATCCAGAAAAAACCCGGTGCCCTGCATTTGCCCAAATAGCGCGTCCCGCGCGCCACCCGACGTGGCCTGGTAGCGGTGGTCGCAGCGCACGCTGATCGACATGGCCGTGGCATAAAAGCCTTGCTTGCGCAGGCGCATGGCGGCTTTTTGCGTCAGGCGCATCAGCACGCCCAGCGCGCCTTCCGGGTTGCGCAGCTCAGGCGGCAGCACATGCGAATGGCCCAGCGAACGCGCAGTAGAGACGCGCGGCCCGTACCACTGGCCGCGCAGCATATCGTGCATTTCAGTGCCCGCTACACCTCCCCACACGCTGTGCAGCACATCGCGCGGCGCGGCGCACAGTTCGGCCATACTGAAAATCCCCGCCACCTGTAGCCGCTGCAACATGCGTTTGCCAATACCTTGTACGTCTGACAGTTTGAGTGGATGCAGCCGCTCGGGCAGTTCGGCTTGTTCAATCACCACCAGCCCGTCAGGCTTTTGCATGTCTGAGGCCAGCTTGGCCAGCATGGTGTTGGGCGCAATGCCTATTGAGCAGCGCAGGCAAATACCCACGCTGCTCAAAATTTCATTTTTGATACTTTGGGCAATTGCCACAGCTTTGCTGCGCTCGCGCCAACTGCCGGTGAGTTCGCACTCCATCTCGTCAATCGACAAAACCTGGCGAACCGGAGCCATGCGCTCAACAGCCGCGATCGCACGGTGGTGAAAGTCCACATAGATCTCGTGCTTTGCCTCGACGAATACGATCTCCGGGCATAGCCGTTTGGCATCCAACACCGACGTGCCGGTTTTAACCCCATAAGCCTTGGCCTCGTAGCTGGCAGCAATGCAGCAGGTGGTCTGCGCCATCACGGGCAGCACGCCTACAGGCTTGCCGCGCAAGTGTGGTTTGAT
>JAYVPR010000477.1:0-3238 GCA_043757245.1 Polaromonas sp.
CAGCAACGGCTTTGCATTGCACGCGGTATTGCCATCAAACCAGAAGTCCTGCTGCTTGACGAGCCATGCTCCGCGCTTGACCCTATTTCTACCGCAAAAGTAGAAGAGCTGATTACCGAGCTGAAGAACGATTACACCGTGGTCATTGTGACCCATAACATGCAGCAGGCGGCGCGTTGCAGCGACTACACAGCTTACATGTACCTAGGCGATTTGGTCGAGTTTGGCGTCACTGAAGACTTGTTTTTTAAGCCCAAACGCAAAGAAACTGAAGACTACATCACAGGCCGTTTCGGCTGAATAATTTTCAAGGAAAAATATGCCCGATAAACACTTGTCCAGTCAATTCGATAGCGAACTCAATAGCGTGTCTTCACGCGCCATGGAGCTTGGCGGTCTGGTCGAATCTCAAATCCGCTTGGCTATTTATGCGCTGTCGCAGTTCAGTGCCGAAAGTGCAAACCAGGTTATCGAGGCTGAAGCGCGCGTTAATGCGATGGAAGTTGACATCGACCGCGAACTGTCGTCCATCATCGCCCGCCGTCAGCCTACGGCTCGTGACTTGCGTTTGCTGATCGCGATTTTTAAAACGACAGCCAACCTTGAGCGTGCTGGTGACGAAGCAGAAAAAATCGCCCGCATGGTCAAGTCTATTATTGAAAGTGGTTCGGCTCGTGCGCTTCCGTCATCCGATCTGCGTGTTGCTGCCGAGCTGGCTTCTGGTTTGCTGCGCAAGGCACTGGATGCATTCGCGCGTTTGGATACGTCCGTGGCTTTGTCTATTCTTAAAGAAGACGACCTGATTGACCAGGAGTTTGACGGGTTCGTGCGCATACTCATTACTTACATGATGGAAGACCCGCGTACTATTTCAGCCGGTCTTGACTTGTTGTTTATCGCCAAAGCTATTGAGCGAATTGGTGACCACGCCAAAAATATTGCGGAATTCATCATCTACATCGTCAAGGGTGAAGACGTCAGGCATACGCCGATGGCTCAGATCGAGTCAGTCGTTCAATAATCAGTCACTACAAAAAATATTACAACAAATATCACAACAAACAAATGAAGCATCAACCGCGTGTATTGATTGTTGAAGACGAACCTGCGATTGCCGAACTGATTGCGGTCAACTTGCAGCACGGTGGTTTTGTTGCAGTGGTTGCACAGGATAGTGTGACTGCCCAGCGAGAACTTGATGCCGTGTTGCCAGACGTTATTTTGCTTGACTGGATGTTGCCCGGACAAAGTGGCTTGTCATTGGCGCGCCACTGGCGTAAGCAGGCTCGAACCAAAAGTATTCCCATTTTGATGTTGACAGCGCGTGGTGACGAGCCTGACAAAGTAGCCGGTCTCGACGCGGGTGCGGATGACTACATCACTAAGCCTTTTTCGACGCAAGAGTTGCTGGCGCGCATACGTGCGGTGCTGCGCAGGCGTGCGCCTGAGTCGGTGAATGACAGCGTGACTGTTGGGGCGCTTGTTCTTGACGCCGGAACACACCGCATTTCTTTCCAGAATCAGGAACTCAAGCTCGGGCCAACCGAGTTCAAGTTGCTGCATTACTTCATGAAGCACGCCGAACGTGTGCATAGCCGCAGCTCGCTGCTGGACAAGGTATGGGGCGACCATGTCTTTATCGAAGAGCGCACCGTTGATGTACACGTCAAGCGCTTGCGGGAAGCCTTGGGCGCTGCTGGCAACATGGTTGAAACGGTGCGCGGCTCAGGCTATCGTCTGACCGCAATGGTGTCGATGGCTGCTGCACAGTCAGCGACATGATTAATCGTTGGCTGGTGTTTTTTGGCTGCTTGTTGGTCGGTGGCGGTTTGGGGTTTTTTGCTGCATCAAAACAGGGACTGGTTGCTGGTATTTTCCTGGCCGCTTTTGTCTGGCTACTGGTTGACAGTTTTTATATGGCCCGGTTTTTAGCCTGGCTTCGTTCTGCACAAAACAGCGAGTCAGCGTCTGCCGCCTCCAATCTTCCACCCAGCTTGCCGGGTCTTTGGGGTGAGGCTGCGGAGCGTATTCGCAGACTTTCCAGAAGCCAGGACAAGCTGTTGCAAGATAGTCAGGCTCGACTGGATGAGTTTCTGGCGGCGATGCAGGCGTCACCCAGTGGTGTTGTGTTGCTTGATGCACAAGATCGCATTGAGTGGTGCAACCAGATGGCAACCCAACACTTCGGTTTTGATACACGTCGCGATGTGCTGCAGCACATTGCCAATCTGGTTCGGGCACCCGCTTTCAAAACATACATGGCTGCCAATGACTTTTCACATGGCGTGGTGATTGCGGGCAGTGCCAGTGTTCCCGGGCGGCCAGTTAATTTGTCAGTTCATGCGCACTCTTACGGCAAAGATCGCAAGTTACTGCTGTCGCGTGACATCACTGCCATCGAACTTGCTGAAGCCATGCGGCGAGATTTTGTGGCAAATGTCTCTCACGAAATTCGTACACCTTTGACGGTGTTGTCGGGCTTTATTGAAACGCTGCAAACCTTGTCTTTGAAGGAACCTGAACGCGAGCGTTGCCTGGCATTGATGGCGCAACAGTCGCAGCGAATGCAGACATTGGTCAATGACTTGCTGACACTGTCACGGCTTGAAGGTAGCCCGCACCCTGGTGGCAGCGACTGGGTAAACACCAGCGCGCTGTTTGCGCAGTCCGAACAGGAGGCGAAGGCTTTGTCGAATTTGCTTGCGCCGCACGGTCATGACATCAAGTTTGAGGTGGGTGCAGGTTTTGAAATTGCGGGCGTGCAGGCCGAACTGTACAGCGCGGTGTCAAACTTGGTGACCAACGCCGTGCGTTATACGCCGGATGGCGGCAAGGTGTACGTGAGCTGGAAAATACTCAACGACGGACGTGGCGAGTTCATGGTCAAGGACACCGGACCCGGCATCGCAGCGGCGCATCTGCCGCGCCTGACAGAGCGGTTTTACCGGGTTGATCGCAGCCGCTCGCGCGAGACGGGTGGGACGGGTTTGGGGTTGGCGATTGTCAAGCATGTGGCGCAACGCCACGGCGCAGAACTCCATATCGAAAGCCAACCTGGGCAGGGCTCGCGGTTTTCTATCACTTTTCCATCGGCGCGCTTACGCGGCATTCAAACAGCTTAAGGGGTGCAGAAATAACAAACATACCGTTTTTGATGGCACTGGCGGGCGCATTGCGTCGTTGCTTGTCGCTTGTGTGGCTAGCCACACGGCGCTCCAATCGCCTAGCACTGCATCCC
>JAYVPR010000478.1:0-12103 GCA_043757245.1 Polaromonas sp.
AGAAATAACTCGCACATTTGACTCGCCAGCTTCGGGCGCGCTGCGTTGTTGCGAATCGCATCCCGAATCCGACGGCCAAATGCACAACTTATTCCTGAATGGACCCTTAGTGATTCAACTATTCGTAATTGATTACGTTTAGTTAAAATCACTCCAATACCAAGGAATCACGCATGTCAAAAGCCTTCGCCTCCCAAGCCGACCTGCAAGATAAAAAATAACTTTTGAGCAACTCAGCGCCCATTGCTGGGCCTACACGGCCGAGGGCGACCCGAACTCTGGCGTCATCATCGGCGAAAAACTCACCATGGTCAGTGATGCCACTGCCACACCCGATATGGCGCAAGACCTGATTGCGCGCATCCGGGAAATTTCCAGTTTGCCCATCAAATATGTGCTGCTGACCCACTACCATGCCGTGCGCGTGCTGGGAGCCAGCGCTTACATTTCTGAAGGATCTACTGAAATAATAGCAAGTCAGGGCACATACGAATTGATTGTTGAGCGCGGTGCGCAAGACATGCAAAGCGAGATGGAGCGCTTCCCGCGCCTGTTCCGCGGTGCGACCAGCGTGCCCGGCCTGACATGGCCGACGCTGGTGATTGGCGGCGGCAACCCCACCCAAGGTGAAGTACCGGGCAAATTAACGCTTGATCTGGGTGGCATCAAAGTGCAAATCTGGCACCCCGGCCCAGGCCACACCCGAGGTGACACGGTTGCCTGGGTAAGCCAAGAAAAAGTGCTGTTCTCAGGCGACTTGGTCGAATACGAAGCGGGGGTGTACACGGGCGATGCGCAGCTTGAAGAATGGCCTGCAACGCTGGAAGTATTGCGTTCGTTGAAAGCTGAAGCCATCGTGCCCGGCCGGGGCGAGGCCATGAAGGGCGCAGCCAATGTCAACAAAGCGCTGGACTACACCAAGCGCTGGGTCGAAACCCTGTACCAGGCAGGCAAAAAAGCCGCAGCCGAAGGCATGAATTTAAAAGCGGCGATGGCGCACACGCGCAAATCCATGGACCCGACTTTTGGCCACGTGTTTATTTACGAGCACTGTCTGCCGTTTGACGTGAGCCGTGCGTTTGACGAGGCCAGCGGCATTAAAAACCCGCGCATCTGGACGGCTGAACGCGATAAAGAGATGTGGAACGCGCTCCAGGCTTGAAGCGCGACGGCTCCTGGCCATCAAGTTCAAGCGTTGCCAGGAGTTCGGTAAAAGCCGTCACGCCGGCTTGGCCATCGAGCTTTTCCAGTCTGGCCAGCACATCAATGCCATCCACATCGGTAAACGCCAGCGATTGCGACCTGCCACCCAAAAAAAGTCCCGTAGCTGTAGGTGCTCGCCCACGTCAAAGTCTCCATAGGGCTGACTGCGTGGAGCACTGGGTGCTTGTAGGCTTGAACTGTTGTGCAAATGCTTGTGAATTTCGGGTAATAAATCAGTGTGTCGATGGCCCTAGCCCAAGGTTTGCTCAATATTAATTTCAAGGAACCAGCATATGTACCGTTCTAATCCCGTGTCCCACAGCATCCTGAAACAACAGCAACCCCAACGCTATTCAGACCGTCATCAGCAGCAAAGAAATGGCTCGGGCGAAGGCCGCCCATGCGGCTCGCTTGCTGCGCTTCAACAAGACGTCAGCGATAAGACCAAACGAGCCGGCGAGGGCAGGTATGAGGGCTCGCGTGAAGACGAGCAGGGCATCAAGTCATACCTTAAAAAGACCGATATGACAAAGGAGCGAGCTGCAAAACCTGACACAGCCATCGATGCCTTTGGGCTGAAATGGTCAGAAAAAGAGGGGCCATCCGACAGTAAACTGCCCGCCCAATAAAGCGCTATCAGCTATTGCCTTGTGCTGACAGCACTTTGACGTCTTGCTCATAACCTACGAGTGTTGCAACGGCCTTGCGCCGTTGTGTCACTGTGGTGCCGTTATGCAAGTCAGCAAAGTTTTTGCAGCCTTCTTGGGTGAGCCCTTCAGCGTATCCAGCATAGTTGGGATTGGGTGATGTCAACGCGCGCTCGAACAAGCCGCGCACGGCCTGACGTTTCTGATCAGGCGTGGCTTGATTTTTTAACAACGTACGCAGTGTTTGCAGGGTGTCTTGTTGTCTGCGCTGGCGCTCTGCGTAGGCAAGGGCGGCATTGAAGCGTGATTTTTCTACCTGCAAGGCAACCAATGCCAGCTGTTTGTCGTCAAGTTTGCCGTACAGCATTTCAGCCCGGCTGACGGCTTGCTTATAGCGTTTGCTTTGGTTGGCAGGCTTTGCAGTTTGCAGGTAGTCATCACGAAACTCGGCATTGCCTTTGTCAAACTTCCGCGTCATCACTTCCAGCTGGCTGCTGGTTAGCGTGTCCAGCATCGCCACCACAGCAGGCTGTGTCTGTTCAGAAAGGACAAGAAACTTGCGCCGCACGTCAGACAAGATGCTGCACGCTTCCAGCGCGGTCACATCAGCAGTTATTTTTTGCTGCATTTTTTGCAGCGTGTCAATGTAAATAGGTAACTGGGTTTGTCGGTGCCAGGTTTGCAGCTTGCTCAGGTCATCCTTGAGCTGCAAACTTTGCGCACTTGAAAAATCGACATAGCCATCGAGATACCAGTAGGCCAGCTCAGGCGCCTGGTTGTAGGCCAGTTTGACGGCGCTGCAGGCTTGGAGCAAACAGGCCAGCAGCGTCAGGCTGATAATTCGCGTTGAGATTGAAAAAATCACAGGAAACTTCATGTCAATTCCAGGTCAGTTAATTTCGCAACAGTTACTACCCATTGATGTCGTCATCATGGCCGCCGGCAAAGGTACGCGCATGAAAAGTACATTGCCCAAAGTATTGCACCGCTTGGGCGGGCGTGCTTTGCTAGGCCATGTGGTTGACTGTGCTGCGCAGTTATCAGCGCGTCGTGCGGTCATTATTACGGGTCATGGCGCTATTGAAGTAGAAGCAGCCTGCACAGGTTTTAAAGGACTTGCACGCACTTTTGACATGCAATTTGCACGTCAGCAGCCACAACTCGGAACGGGCCACGCTGTGCAACAGGCCGTACCGCTACTTCTCGACGATGGCGTGACACTGGTGTTGTCAGGCGACGTACCGTTAACCCAGGCTGCCACCTTGCAGGCGCTGCTCGATCTTTGTGATGGCCAACGGCTGGCACTGCTGACACTCAGCATGCCGGACCCGACAGGTTATGGACGCATCGTGCGCGCGCAAGCGCACGTTTCCGACACCGTGCGCGTGCAAGGGCACGTTTCCGATTCTCTGCGAGCTGGCTCAGACGCATCAGCGCAGGTTCGCGCCATCGTTGAGCACAAAGACGCCAGCGATGCGCAGCGCCAAATTCATGAAATTTACAGCGGCATCATGGCAGTACCCACGCGCCTGCTGCGCAGCTGGCTGGCGCGGCTCGATAACCAAAACGCTCAAAATGAGTTTTACCTGACGGACATCGTGAAGTTTGCGGTAGCCGACGGCGTGGCTGTGGTGGCACATCAGATTCTTGATGCCGCGCAAGTTGCCGGTGTGAACAGCCCGGTGCAACTGGCCGAGCTGGAGCGCGTGTACCAGCAGCGCAGAGCCACTACGTTGATGGAACAAGGCGTGCGCCTGGCTGACCCGGCCCGCTTTGATGTACGCGGGCAATTGACTTGTGGCCAGGATGTTGAGATTGACGTGAACTGTGTGTTTGAAGGCGTCGTCAGCCTGGGTGACGGCGTGCGAGTAGGCGCCAACTGTGTGATTGCCAACTGTACGATTGCCGCCCACGCCGTGATTCACCCCTTCACCCATATCGACGGTGAGAAGCTCGGCGTTGAGGTAGGTGAGGGCGCATTGGTTGGCCCGTTTGCACGCCTGCGGCCTGGCGCGCTACTGGGTGCTGACGTGCATATCGGCAACTTCGTCGAGGTTAAAAACTCAACCCTTGCCAAAGGCGCTAAAGCCAACCACCTGGCTTATCTGGGCGACGCCACTGTGGGCGAGCGTGTGAACTACGGTGCGGGCAGCATCACCGCCAATTACGACGGCGCCAACAAGCACCAAACCGTGATTGGCGATGACGTTCACATCGGCAGTAACTGCGTTCTGGTCGCGCCCATCACCATAGGCGCAGGTGGCACAGTCGGCGGCGGTACGACCCTGACCAAGAACACTGAGCCAGGCGGCCTGCATGTGGCGCGGCCCAAGCAAATCAGCTTGTCGGGTTGGAAACGGCCTGTCAAGACGGTTAAATAACCGCTATATATTCAGGAGCTGCTTGCGCTCATATTTATTGGGACAAAAGCAGTTTTAACTCGAATTTCGGCTCGAATTTTGAGCGTTTTATGCTAAAAAATGCCTTCACGTTACGCACGTTGGCGTCGCTGGTGAAGAGCTGCTGACTCAACGCCAAATAGGCAGGCATGTCGGGTACATGCACGATCAACACAAAATTTGGCCCTGGCGTTGTGCGGTAGCACTGCTGCACAGCTGTATTCTTATTAACGCGCTGCTCAAATGCGCTCAAGTGCTCGTCGCCCTGTTGGTCAAGCGTGATCTCAACAATTGCCGTGAGGCCGTGGCCAATGATGCTGGCCAGTTTGTCGGGGCTGAGCAGTGCCACTTCGCGTTCAATCAGCCCGACATCGCGAAGCCGCTTGACGCGGCGCAGACAGGTAGGCGGTGAGATGTGGGCAATGGCTGCAAGCGCCTGATTGCTGAGTGACGCGTCAGTTTGCAGCGCGTTTAACAACTGAATGTCTGTGTTATCAATGTCTATTTGTTCCATTTATTAAATGTAAATGAAATAAAAATCCATTTAAATAAATTTGAGAAATTTTATTACACGGATAGGTAAAAAATCAACCAAATAAAAAATTGAAAAGCCGTAGTATCTGCCTATCTAAATGAGAGGAAAAAACTTATGTGCGGCATTGTTGCAGCGGTTTCCAGCCGCGATATCGTTCCCGTTTTGGTGCAAGGTCTTCAGCGCCTTGAATATCGGGGCTATGACTCTTGCGGCGTGGCGGTCTACGCCGACGGTTTGAAAAGAGCCCGCAGCACATCGCGCGTGGCTGAATTGCAGGAACAGGTCAGCGGCGGCAAGCTGGAAGGCAAGTTGGAAGGTACGACGGGCATCGCCCACACCCGCTGGGCCACGCACGGTGCTCCGGCCATTCACAACGCGCATCCGCACTTCAGCCATGGCCCGGGCGCTCCGGCAAACAAGCCCGGCATTTCACACGAGGGCATGTCGGCGAGGCCGCCACGCGTGGCCTTGGTCCACAACGGTATTATTGAAAACCACGAAGAGCTGCGTGCCGCACTAGAAGCCAAAGGCTACGTGTTTGACAGCCAGACCGACACCGAAGTTATCGTGCATCTGGTTGACAGCCTGTATGACGGTGATTTGTTTGAAGCCTTGAAAAGCGCAGTAGGCCAACTGCACGGCGCGTATGCCATCGCCGCATTTTGCAAAGACGAGCCGCACCGCGTGGTTGGTGCGCGTGCCGGCTCTCCACTGATTTTGGGTGTCGGCAAAGCCGATCAAGAAAACTTTTTGGCAAGCGACGCGATGGCGCTGGCAGGCGTGACAGACCAGATCGTCTACCTCGAAGAAGGCGATTTGATTGACATTCAGCTCGGCAAATATTGGATTTTGGACAAAGCGCAAAAAGCCGTGCAGCGCGAAGTTAAAACGGTGCAGGCTCACAGCGGCGCGGCAGAGTTGGGCCCGTACCGCCACTACATGCAAAAAGAAATTTTTGAGCAACCCAGCGCCATTGCCAACACGCTGGAAGGCGTGGAAGGTATCATGCCTGAGCTTTTTGGCGATGCTGCCCACAAAGTATTTAAAGACATAGATTCAGTCTTGATTTTGGCCTGCGGCACCAGCTACTACAGTGGCTGCACCGCCAAGTATTGGTTAGAAGAAATTGCAGGCATCCCAACACAAGTCGAAGTTGCCAGCGAATACCGTTACCGCACCAGCGTGCCCAACCCGCGCACCTTGGTTGTCACCATTACCCAAAGCGGCGAGACTGCCGACACCCTGGCCGCACTGCGCCACGCGCAATCGTTAGGCATGACGCAAACATTAACCATCTGCAACGTCGCCACGTCCGCGATGGTGCGTGAATGCTCTCTGGCCTATGTCACACGCGCCGGGGTCGAAATTGGCGTGGCATCCACCAAAGCATTTACTGCGCAACTGGCGGGCCTGTTTTTACTCACGCTGGCGCTGGCGCAAAGCAAAGGCCGTTTGACTGATGCTGAAGAAGCCGCGCATGTCAAAGCCATGCGCCACCTGCCTGTGGCCTTGGCCGCTGTGCTGGCGCTGGAACCTCAAATCATCGCCTGGGCCGAAGATTTTGCGAAGATGGAGAACGCCCTCTTTTTAGGCCGCGGTCTGCATTACCCGATAGCCATGGAAGGCGCTTTAAAGCTCAAGGAAATCAGCTATATCCACGCCGAGGCTTACCCCGCAGGCGAGCTGAAGCATGGCCCGTTAGCGCTGGTCACCAGCGCCATGCCCGTGGTGGCAGTAGCGCCCAATGACAGCTTGCTGGAAAAGCTCAAAAGCAACCTGCAAGAAGTCCGCGCACGCGGCGGCGTGCTGTACGTGCTGGCCGACGCAGGTACAAAGTTAGTCAGTAGCGAAGGCCTGCACGTCATCCGCATGCCAGAGCACTACGGCTACTTAAGCCCCCTGCTGCACGTCGTACCTCTGCAATTGCTGGCGTACCACACGGCTTGCGCGCGCGGGACGGATGTTGACAAACCGCGCAACCTGGCAAAGTCAGTCACCGTCGAGTGACGGTCACGGCATCACTTCGACCCGACCGGGATGCGTGTTGCAATGGCAATGGCAATGGCATTGGAATTGATCAAGAGCGAGCGCGCCATCCAAGCTCTCAAACGAGGGGCTAAACTGCTCAACGACTGCGGGTGACCTTGATCCCAAGTTAACGGTGCGTTCAGACATGATTACCGCCTGTCCAGATAGAAATCAGCGCAAGGAAACATCATTGGACAACACCCTTGCGGTGGTCGATGCGATGCGGCCTGTATGATCGTTCCTTGTTTTGGAGAATCGGAATGCGCATTCTTCCCCGGCTCATGGTGCTCGCTGCCGCCAGCGCTTTATCTCTGCAATCGGTAGCCCAAGACATGGGTGTTAGTCGTTTGGAGCGCATCACGCCCTTGCGGACGCAAAAGTTGCGTTTCACCCGGCCCCATCTGGCCAGCGTCATCTTTTAGCCATCCCACCGCCCATGTCAACACCGATGTCAGGCCAGCCTACCCCCGCCGGTGTCGCAGCACTGGAGCCCGATCGGCGCCCGCTGATCGCCGCGCTGATCGCCTTCCTGCTGGCTGGCGCCGCGGCCGTTGCGGTGGTGCGGCAATCAGAGCAGTACCGCCTGCATAAGCAGCGCACGCACCTCGCCGAGCTGGCCGGCATCCATGCCGACGCGATCCAGGCCAACACGCAACGCGCCCTGTTCGCCACCTACGCGCTGGCCGCCCTGGTGCGCCAGGGCAACGGCAGCATCACCAACTTCGACGCCATCGCCAGCGAGATGCTGGCCTATTACCCGGGCGTGGACTCGCTGCAACTTGCACCCGGCGGCATCGTCCAACAGATCGTCCCGCTGGTCGGCAATGAAAAAGCCATTGGCCACAACCTGCTGCAGGACCCCACGCGCAACAAGGAGGCATTCCTCGCGCGCGACACCGGCCGGCTCACCCTGGCCGGCCCCTTCAATTTGGTGCAAGGCGGACTCGGCGCCGTCGGGCGCCTGCCGGTGTTCCTGGCCGACCGCCAGGGCGAGTCCTCGTTCTGGGGCTTCACCACCGTCCTGATCCGCTACCCGCAAGCGATCGAAGCGGCCCGGCTGGCGCAATTGACGCAGCAGGGTTTTGGCTACGAGTTGTGGCGCATCCACCCCGACAGTGGGCAAAAGCAGAGCATCGCCGCGTCTTCTACCACCGCCCTGATCGATCCGGTCGGGCGGATTCTCACCATGCCCAATGGCAATTGGACGCTTAGCGTCGCCCCGATCAAGGGATGGAACGAACCGCTCTGGCTGACGTTCAAGAGCGTTTTGGGCCTGCTGTTCAGCTTGTTGCTGGGCTATCTGGCGAAGCTGCTGATCGAGTCGCGGGCGCACGAACGCCATCTTGAAACATTGGTGCAGCGACGCACCGCCGAAATCAGCGCCACCCAGGCCAAGCTGCAAGCCACCATTGATGCCATTCCGGACCCGGTCTGGCTGAAGAACGCGCAGGGCGTCTATCTGGACTGCAACCCGATGTACGAGCGTTTCTTAGGCACCAAAAAAGCCGCCATCTTGGGTAAGACCGCCTACGACTTCGTGGACCCGGAACAGGCGGATTCCTTTCGCGAATACGACCGCCAGGGGATTGCGCCCGGCCAAGTCTGGCTGAAGAGCGCGCAGGGCGTTTATCTGGACTGCAACCCGATGTACGAGCGTTCCATCGGCGCCAAAAAAGCCGCCATTGTGGGTAAGACTGCCAATGGCTTGGTGAACCCGGAACAGGTGTATTCCTTTCGCGAACACGACCTCCGGGCGATCGCGTCCGGCCAATCCGTCGTCAACGAGCAATGGCTGACCTTCGCCGTCGATGACCGACGCGGCCTGTTCGAAATCACCAGGACTCTGATGCACGATGAGGACGGACAACTGGTCGGGATACTGGGCATTGCCCATGACATCACCGAGCGCAAGCAGGCCGAGGCGGAGATTCTCCGGTTCAAGAATGTCATGGACAACACGCTGGACATGATTTTTATGTTTGAACGGGAGTCCTTTCGCTTTGTTTACGTGAATCAGGGGGCGATCCTGAGCATGGGTTATAGCGAGAAAGAGCTTCTTGGGATGACGCCCTACCAGATCAAACCCCTTCAGACCGAGCCCGAATTTCTGCAACGCATCGCGCCCCTGCTCTCCGGCGAACGGGTATCGCTTCGCTTTGAGACGGTGCATCGGCGTAAAGACGGCACCGATTTTCCGGTCGCTGCTGTCTTGCAACTGATAACGCAGAGCGACGGAAGTGGCCTGTTTGTTGCGATCATGCGCGACATCAGCGAGAGCAAGCGGGCGCAAGACGAAATCCAGCGCGTCGGCGACCTGCTGCGCGGCTCCATAGCCAATCTGAATCGGGAAGTGGCCGAACGCCGCAGCCTTGAAATCGAGCTCATCCGCATCAGTGAAGAGCAGCGACGAGTGATCGGGTGCGAGCTGCATGATGGTCTGGGACAGCACCTGATCAGCCTCTCGCTCCTGTCTGCGAGCTTGCAACAACAGCTCACCAACCGCGCGCAACCCGAGGCCAACGCAGCCCGGCGGATCGGGGAATTGATCGATGAGGCGACAAGCATGACCCGTTCCGTTGCCCGCGGGCTATACCCGATCGCTTTGGAGCATGGTGGCCTGCTTGCCGCGCTAGAGCAGTTGGCTGACCACGCCAGTTCCCTGCATAAAATGAACTGCGTCTTAGGCGTTGACCCTGACGTGCAAGTGCATGATCCGCTGGTCGCGATCAACCTGTACCGGATTGCGCAGGAAGCCATCACCAACGCTCTGAAGTACAGTCAGGCAGGCCTCATGCGGATCAATCTGGCCCGGGTTGATGGAAAAGTCCGGCTCACCTTGAGCGATGATGGCATCGGCATCGACCCGTCCCGCCTCGGGTCTGGCAAGGGACTGGGGATGCACAGCATGCATTACCGTGCAAGCCTGCTCGGAGGGAGCATGGAAATCGAGAGCGCCGCTCAGCAGGGCACAACCATTACCGTAACCTATCCCGATCTGGAGGGTCAGAATGAGCAACGGAGACGTGCATAAAGAAGAAAAGACCCGAATACTGATGGTGGACGACCACCCCATCGTCCGGGAGGGCATGACCTTGTTCCTCAACGCGCAGGCGGATCTGCATTTGTGTTGTGAGGCCGGCAATGCCGAGGAGGGCATGGCCGCATTTTCGGCTTGCTCCCCGACCTTGGCCATTGTGGACATCTCGCTTGGTAAAGATTCAGGGCTGGATTTCATCAAGGCACTGCGGCGACTATCCCCGGACCTGGCGATACTGGCCATGAGCCTGCACGATGAGTTGATCTTTGCAGAACGCGCCCTGCGGGCCGGCGCCAATGGGTATTTGATGAAGCATGAAGCCACCGCCAACATCCTGCTGGCGGTGCGCAGGGTATTGTCAGGAGGCATTTATCTCAGTGACGCGATGCACGGGCGGCTGGCGCAAAAACTGGCAACACGCGGCGGCATCACCGCAAGCCCCATCGCCGGCTTGAGTGAACGCGAGTTCGAGATTTTGCACTTGCTCGGACTTGGCTTTGGCACGCGCCAGATCAGTGAAAAGCTCAGCCGCAGCGTCAAGACCATCGAAACCCACCGCGCCAACCTGAAGGAAAAACTGCAGTTGCAATCGGGCGCCGACCTGGTTCGCTTTGCGGGGCAGTGGCTGGAAGGTCAGTGATCACCTTCGGGCGAGGGAAACCCCGAGGGTGAAATCAGGGATTCCCTGAGCCCCGATGGGGGACGTTTCCTGATGTTTCCTGCTGCGCGCAAAGCCTACAGTGGTTCCACTTTGCAATCATCAATGTTGATAACGGTATCAACAAGGTTGCAAGTGACAACCGGCTGATTCGCAGCCTCGACATTTCCTACAGGAGTAAGAAAATGATGCGAGCCACATGTAAACGTACCCGATTTTTGTTTGTTTCGGCAAGTCTTTTTATCGCCTTCACCACGTCGAGTCACGCTCAAGACAAGTTGATGTTGGCGTCCGCCATGGAGATGTTCGCCGAGCAGCGTTACGCTGCCGGACTCGTGCCTCTGCAAAAGGCGGCGGAGATGGGCGACCGGGATGCGAGCCGAACACTCGGTCTCATGCTTCTTTACGGCCAATCGCTTTACAACACGGAGGTACCCACGAATCGGGAGCAGGGCTTGCGGTGGCTTCGCATGGCCGCCGGCGACGGCTGCGAGATATCGAGACACATGCTGGCGAAGTTGAAGTCGCAGTGATGTTCTGAATCAGCTCTTATCTGTCCCACATGCAACCAAGGAAATGATCATGGCAATGAATTTTTTCTCCCCCGAATCTTCCAGATTCGCACTGCGCGAGACCTCCATCAATCACGCAGGCAACCTCATGGTCAATTTGAACACGCAACAGAACGAAGAGGTCACCCGGACGCCCACCTTTGCGGCCATCGCAGCCATCGCAGCCATCGCCGTGGTCGCAGCTGTCGCAAGCGTATTGCAGCCGGACGTCATGGCCAGCAACCCCAGCGACCCGGAAGCCGTCGCTTCACCCCGCGCGCCGTTCGTGCCCTATCCGGTCGTGCGTGCGGAGGAACACCTGGCGTTCATCCGCCAGAGCCACGAGCGCGTGGCACGCGAGGGCGACCCAGCGCCGCTCCCTGAGACGTTCTGACAAGGACGAGATGACCACGCTGAAAGGCTTCAGAGTCGAAGATGAACGAACCCAGTTCAAGCACCAGTGCCCGAAACTGCGCGCTGTAATTTTGTCGTGAAGAGAGTTTCTCTTGTTCCATCGTGTCCACCTATTTCCCCAAGTGGACACGATCTTTCTACATGCTGGGTCTGGGATCAATATGCCACGCCCAGACGTTGACGATCTAGCCCCGAGCTGACGAGAGATAGACACGATATGTAAACCTGCAACCCATCAGATCAATACCTGATGGCGCATCTTTACTGGGCTGCTGGTCTGCCGGCGGTTCTACGCTAATTCCATTTCCATATCAATCCGACATGTTGTTGCTTCGCCTTGGCCGTTGTAGCACTGTCTGCGGCTTCGCGCCTAGTGCCCTATCGATCTGGAAACGGAATCACAGGTAATCTGGGCCACTTGGTAATAACAAATGGTTTTTTTGTCTCTTAATAAGTAGACCGTCCACCCGTGATGTCAAACACCGACCCCGTGGTGAACGAGCAGTCTTCGCTCGAAAGCCAAGCGATCATCGCGGCGATTTCTTCGACTTCTACAAAACGGCCCATTGGGATTTTGCCGAGCATATAGCCGATGTGCGCTTCGGTCATTTGTGCAAACATGGCGGTCTTA
>JAYVPR010000479.1:0-3230 GCA_043757245.1 Polaromonas sp.
TCTGGCTGATCAAAACGTGATCAAGGAACAGGCCATTGAATTAAAACTGATCGCCAGCGCTTTGCCTGAAATTGCGCAGGCATTGAATGGCTTGGCCGCTACGGCTGAGGCGGAACTGCAACGTCAGCAGGTCAACACGGGCAACATCACCACGCATCACCGAGTGCATGTGCGGTATGAGGGGAGCGATTCGGCATTGATTGTTGCTTTCCCAATTCCCTCCCCTTCCGGGGGAGGGCTAGGGTGGGGGCACGCGCTCGCCGCAATCCAATCCGCCTTTGAAGCGGCTTACCGCCAGCGCTTTGCTTTCCTGATGCAAGGCAAAGGTCTGGTGGTTGAGGCGGTGTCGGTGGAGTCTGTGATTGCAGGCGATGCGCCCGATGAGCCACTCCATGCGATGCATGAGCCGCGTGAAGTGCCACGGCGCGAGACGGTGCGCATGTATTCAGGCGGGCAGTGGCACGACGCTGCGTTGGTGGTGCGAGAAGACCTGCAACCCGGCGACATCATTGCTGGCCCAGCCATCATTGCCGAGAAAAACGCCACCACGGTGGTCGAGCCCGGCTGGGAAGCGGCATTGACGGCGCTAGACCATTTGGTGCTGGACAGGCGCGCGGAGCGGGTGGTGGACTTTGCCGCTGGCACCAAGGTCGACCCAGTGCTGTTGGAAGTGTTCAACAACCTGTTCATGAACATTGCCGAACAAATGGGTTTGCAGCTGCAAAACACCGCGTACTCGGTCAATATCAAAGAGCGCCTCGATTTTAGCTGTGCGCTGTTTGATACCGAAGGCAACCTGATCGCCAACGCCCCGCACATGCCGGTGCATTTAGGCTCAATGGGGGAGAGCATTAAGACCGTGATTCGTGAGAACACGGGCAAGATGCAGCCCGGCGATGTGTATGTGCTGAACGACCCTTACCACGGCGGCACGCATTTGCCGGATATTACGGTGATTACCCCTGTGTATCTCAGTCAATCCGTTCGGGCTGAGTCCTTCGACGGGCTCAGGACAGGCTTCGTCGAGGCCGATGCTGGCACTTCGACAAGCTCAGTGCGAACGGACACCCCCATCTTCTACGTTGGCAGCCGCGGTCACCATGCCGATATCGGCGGTACTACACCTGGTTCAATGCCGCCGTTTTCAACCCGCATTGAAGAAGAAGGTGTGCAGATCAACAATGTGTTGCTGGTCGAGCGCGGCGTGCTGCGTGAGGCTGAAATGGTGGCGTTGCTCCAAAGTGGCGAATACCCTTCAAGGAACCCACAGCAAAACATGGCCGACCTGAAAGCGCAAATTGCTGCCAATGAAAAAGGCGTACAAGAGCTGCGCAAAATGGTCGAGCAGTTCAGCCTGCCCACGCTGCTGGCCTACATGAACCATGTGCAAGACAATGCAGAAGAGTCGGTGCGTCGCGTGATCACGAAGTTAAAAAACGGTGACTTCACCTTGCCGCTGGACAACGGCGCGCAGATCAAAGTGGCCATTCGCGTAGACACGCAAAACCGCAGCGCCGAGATTGACTTTACCGGTACATCGCTGCAGCAAACCAACAACTTCAATGCGCCTACGGCGGTATGCATGGCAGCGGTGCTGTATGTTTTCAGAACGCTGGTCGATGACGATATTCCGCTCAAGGCGGGTTGCCTGAAACCGCTCAAGGTCATCATCCCGCCCGGCAGCATGTTGAACCCCAACCCACCCGCGTCTGTGGTGGCCGGCAACGTTGAAACGTCCACCTGCATCACCAACGCGCTGTACGGCGCACTGGGTGTGATGGCGGCCGGGCAATGCACCATGAACAACTTCACCTTTGGCAACGCAAAGTATCAGTATTACGAAACCATCTCAGGCGGCAGCGGTGCAGGCGGTGTGACGGATGTCGACGGCAAATTGGTCGGCGGCTTCAACGGCACATCGGTCGTGCAGGCTCACATGACCAATTCAAGATTGACCGACCCCGAGATTCTGGAGTTTCGCTTTCCCGTACGATTGGAGAGCTACGAAATCCGCGCCAATTCCGGCGGCGCAGGCAAGTGGGTGGGTGGAAATGGGGGGGTAAGGCGGGTACGTTTTTTAGAGGCCATGACCGCCAGCATTTTGTCCAATGGCCGCATATATGGTGCCTTCGGCATGGCAGGCGGCCAGCCAGGGCAAGTCGGGAAAAACGTGGTGCTGCGCAGCGATGGACGTGTCGAAACTTTAGGTCACATCGGCCAAGCCGACATGCTACCCGGCGACGTGTTTGAGATCCACACGCCGGGGGGCGGTGGATTTGGGAGTGCTGTAAACCTGAACGATGCTTAAAACTATATTGAACGTTGTTTCAAGAATGTTCATTGGTAGAAAATCCTCAAAATCAATCAAAAAAACTAAGCATGGCGCAAAGCCAGCCGTGCCGCAGCCAAATCCCAGCCCGCCCAACCGCAACTTTTAAACAACACAGGTCCTGCGGGTTTGACGGTGTTTTGCCGCACCACATCACCCAGCGTGGCCATTGCTTGCAGATTCAACCCGGCTTGTAGCAGGTCACCTGCTTCATGCTGTGCATCAGCAGTGTCCAGCCGGACAGTGCCGTAGTCGGCAATGTGCCGGCATAACTCGGGGCTCAGCTCTGCCATGCTCGGTGTGAAAGCACCTACCGCGCTAATAAAGGCATCTTGCCGGGGTACAGCGCTTAAAACGATGCTGCTGGCGGGCGTGCAGGTGACGGCCAACGGGCAGCTAGCCAGTGCTGCATCGGCGTTGGCCACAACCTGCGCCTGCAGGCCCAGAGATTTCGCGTGCTGCGCCAGCGTATCCGCGCTTTGCGCACTGCGCGAGGCAATCATGACTTGCCGAGTGTCCAGCACTGCGGCAAAGGCCTCAAGGTGCGCTTTGCCCTGCACACCCGCGCCAACAATGAGCAAGGGTGCTTGGGTGTCATGCGCCAGTCTTTGAGCCGCCAGTACCGACACGGCTGCCGTGCGGCGCGCAGTGACTGTGGGCCCGTCAAGTACCAGGCGGCGCTGACCGGTGGAAATGTCAAACACGACCACATCGCCTTGAATAGTGGGCCTGCTTGTACCAGCATTGGCGGGTGTAAGGGTGATGAGTTTTGTGATGGCTGTGTGGCTGTCGATAGCCGGCATGACAAATAAGCTTGCTCCCTGACCCAGTGGCTGTACCAGGCGCGGCGGAATGTTCACATGGCTATCTCTCAACAGCAACGCCATTTCATTTACCAGGC
>JAYVPR010000480.1:0-12043 GCA_043757245.1 Polaromonas sp.
AAAACATCAGTGGCACGACCACCAGACACACCAGCAATCGGTGCGTGGTGCTGGAGGAAACAGCAGGAAATGTTTTGCGATGTTTGAACGCCAGCCACAACGCTGCGGGCGTGATCAGATACGCCATCATGCCAACGTACGTCAGCGGCTTGCGCCACTCAAACACCGCGTCTTCATTGCGGTTGTAGGCGTTGAACATGATGTTTGACCAGCCGTGCGAAACGTTGTAGCCCAGGTTGACGGCTGCAAAAGGCAGTGAGCACGCCACCAGCAGCGCAAAGCCAGCCAGGCGATCGCGTCTGTAAAAGGCAAAGTAGACGATGTAAGTCAAGCCCAACACCACCGCAAAATACTTGGACAGAAATGCAGCGCCTAAAAACACACCCGACAGCGCATACAAGCCGTAAGCCACTCGATCAGCCGCTTGTCTCCGCTCGGCGCGCATCAAGGCACAGGCAGACAGCACCGACCAAAAAATCAGCGGCGTGTCAGTGGTGATGAGTGTGTTGAGCCAATTCAGTGGTGCAAGCCAAAAGAAGGCGACAGCCCAGGCAGCGCGCGTTTTATCAACGCCCTTTAAGGCCCACCATAACGCTGCCCCAATACCCAGCGGCAGCAAAACCACAGGCAACCGAATCGACCAGAGGCTATCGCCAAACACACCCAGCGTGCCCCGCATGGCAGCTATCAGCCAGCCGACCATGGGCGGGTGGTCGTAATAGCCCCAGTCGGGATACACGCCCCACCAGTAAAAAAAGGCTTCGTCCCCGGTGATAGGAAAGGTGTTGGCAATCCACAGCCTGAGCAGCAGCGAGCCCAGACCGGCAGCGAGCAGCCAGCGCGCTACTAATTTAGATTGGGTATCTTCGGCAAGCATGTTTAAAAGCGAATATCTTTTGCTACGCAAGCACTGTAAAGCAGCGCCACAACGCCAAGACCCACCGCCAGCCATAGCGTCAGCAAACGGGCGACAACGGTGATCGTCAGCGCCTCTGCGGTGCTGGCGCTTTGCGCCACCAGCAAGCCGGCAAACACCAGTTCCATCCCGCCCAAACCGGCAGGCAAAGCTGACAGCGCACCGGCCACCATGGCCACAGCGTACAAGCCAATGGTCGTCAATAAAGGCATGTGGACATCGAGCGCGCGGCAAATCAGCCACACGGCCAAACCCTGGGCCGCCCATGCGGTGAACGTCAAGGCAAACCAGACCAGCGGACGCACGGCCAAACAGGCCCAGGCGCCTTGCAGCCACTTTAGGCGCTGTAGCAATCGCTGGCGCTTGCGCCACAGCAGCAGCAGCAGCGCCAAAACAATGCCTACCGTCAGAGCAAAAAGGCTCAGTGCTATCAGCCCGCCAGTCATGCCTTGAAAAGCACGGCGAAAAGCTGTGTGGTTAACGAGCCAGACCAGCGCCGGCAGGCACAGCAGCAGCAAACAGAACAAATCGGCCAACCGCTCTGCGCCAAAAATAGCCAGGCTTTGCAGCAGCGGCAACGGCCGCTTTGCCAGCAAGATGCCGCGCATGGCCTCCCCCACATTGCCGGGCGTGGGTGTAAAGGCGTAACCTGCCAGGTACAAACGCAGGCCTTCAACCCAGCCAAAAGCCCTGCCGTAATGCGCCATCCAGAAGCGCCAGCGCAGGCCACGCAGCACATAACTTAAGAGGCACAAGCCAGCGGCTTGCAGGCCCGTGCTTGACCACAACACAGCCAATGAGACGCTGCGCGCATCGCCCCACAGCAGCAGCGCCAGGGCATAGGCTGTGGCGGCCAGGCCCAACACCAACAGCAAGCGTTTAACGGGCCAGCGCTGCCCCACAGGCGCTACTTCACCCTCAATGCTCACAGCCACTGGCTCCAGAACCGGCTTAAAACAAAAAAGCCAACCCAGCAGATGCCAGTGACCACAATCCACGGGTCGCGCAGCAGGTCGCGCGCCACGTCTTCGCCCCGGCCACGGTGTACCTGGTAGGCGTAGCGCAGCGTTCCAAAAATCACCAGTGGCGTGGTATAGATCAGCCGCTCACCATGGCGCAGCTGGGACTCCGGGCTGATGGCAAACAGACAGTAACTAATCAGCGTCGCCGTCATGGTCACGGCAATAAAAGTGTCCAGCAGCGCGGGCGGGTAAAGCAGCAGCACCTGGCGCTGGCTGGCAGGCGCATGAAAGCTCTCTGCCTTGCGTTTGGCAAACCCTAAAAACAGCGCAATGAACATACCCGTCAGCAGCAGCCACTGCGAGGGCGTGATACCCACAGCCAGCGTACCGGCCAGCAAGCGCAGCATGAAACCCGATGCAATGATGAACACATCCACCACCGGCACGTGCTTCAGACGCAGTGAATAAGCCAGATTCAGCAACAAATAGATGCCCAGCAAAGCCAGCAAGATGCGGTTACCGTAGGCCAGCCAAAAGCCGCCTGCCAGCAGCAACCCGGCCAGACCCAAGCCAGTCGATGCGGACACTGCCCCGCTGGCAAAAGGCCTGAATCGTTTGGTCGGGTGCTGCGCATCAAACTTGCGGTCTAGCCAGTCATTGAGCACATAGACCACACTGGAGGCCAGGCAAAATGCCGCAAATGCCAGCAACACCCGCTCGACCATGATGACGTCGTTCCAGAGCTGGCTAAAAATCAAACCCGCCAACACAAAGCCGTTCTTGAGCCACTGGTGCGGGCGAAGGAGTTTGATCAGGGCTAAAGGAGGGAACAAAGGCATGATGGACAGCAGAAATCAAGAGTCTGTGACTAGCATAACTGAGACTGATAGCCACCAGCAATACTTGCTAGGCTGGTGGTTTGTTTGTTTGTTTGTTTGACAATCAAAAGCAAAAGGATTTAAAATTCCTTACCCTTTAGTAAGGAATTCTCATGATGGCTACTTTAACCAGCAAAGCACAAATCACTTTACCAAAAGGGATACGTGAACTGCTACAACTAGAACCGGGCGACAAAGTTGACTTTGCACCTCAGCCTGATGGCCGCATCACAGTGGCCAAGGCGGCTAGAGCCGGCCAGGCATCGTTTGCCGCCCTGCGCGGCCTATTGCCCCAACCCGGGCGGGCGCACAGCGTAGAGGAAATGAGCCGTGCTGTGCAAGATTGCGCAGCGGCGCGCGCAGTATCTGTCAAGCGCAGCAAGACTTGATCATGCTCGCACTTGATACCAATATTCTTGTACGACTGATCACCAATGATGACCCCGCCGCCGCGCAGCGCGTACAAGTTGCGCTAGATGCTGAACTGGCGGCGCAACGCGAATGCATGGTTGGGCATGTGGTGTTATGCGAAACGGTCTGGGTGCTGCAGCGCTTGTATGGCTACAGCCTGCAGCAGTGCCAACAAACAGTCAGTAGCCTGCTTGGCTTTGCAGGGCTGCGGTTTGAAGCATTGCCTGTTGTACTGGCGGCTTATAAAACATGGGAAAAGCGCGGCGGAGACTGGGCTGACCACCTGATCGGCGCACAAATGCTGGCACTGGGCTGCGATGCGGTACTGACGCTAGACAAAGCAGCAAGCAAGTCAGCCACGCATCGAATGGTTTGAGTCATGTCTGTTTCCTGCAACTTTTTTTATCTTTCAACAATATAGGGTCTGCTCATGCAAAAAACCATCCGCAATGGCCTTGACATACAAATTGCTGACGACCAACTGAAAGCAGCGCCGCCAACCCAAGTGCGCGGCGCTTGCCCGCATGACTGCCCCGACACCTGCGCGTTGCTCACCACCGTTGAGCACGGCATCGCCACCAAAGTCCAGGGCAACCCGGATCACCCGCAAACAGGCGGCGTGCTGTGCAACAAGGTTTCGCGCTATACCGAGCGCACTTATCACCCGGAGCGACTGCTCACACCCCTTAAACGCAGCGGCCCCAAAGGCTCTGGGCAATTTGAAGCCGTTTCGTGGGGTGCAGCCCTCAAAGACATTGCTGCCAAGCTGAAAACTATTGCCGCGCGCCAGCCTGAAGCCATCGTGCCGTACAGCTATGCAGGCACGATGGGACTGGTGCAGGGCGAGGCCATGGCGGGGCGGTTTTTTAACCGGCTGGGCGCGGCGCTGCTGGACCGCACCATTTGCTCATCTGCCGGCGGCGAGGGCTTGGTGCAAACGCTGGGCGGCAAGGTTGGTATGCGGGTTGAGTTTTTTGCAGAAGCCAAGCTCATCATCATTTGGGGCAGCAACTCGATTGGCAGTAATTTGCACTTTTGGCGTTATGCCCAGCAGGCCAAACGCGATGACGCCAGGCTGATTTGCATTGACCCGCGCAACAGCGAAACCGCTGAAAAATGCCACGAACACATTGCTCTTTTGCCTGGTACGGATGCCGCGCTGGCGCTGGCCATGATGCATGAGCTGATAGCCCATGACTGGCTGGACCACGACTACATTGCCCGGCACACGCTGGGCTGGGCAGCGTTAAAAGAGCGCGCCATGCTATGGGATCCTGAACGCGCCGCCAAAATTTGTGGTGTGCCAGCAGCGCAAATCAAAAGCCTGGCGCGTGACTACGGCCAGTGCCAAGCCAGTAAGCAACCCGCCGCTATCCGGCTGAACTACGGCATGCAGCGCGTGCGGGGCGGCGGCAACGCGACCCGCGCTGTGGTTTGCCTACCCGCGCTGATTGGCGCCTGGAAGCACCGAGCCGGGGGTTTGTTACTGAGCAGCTCAGGCCTGTTTCCGGTCGATAAAGCCGCATTGCAACGACCTGATTTGCTCGCCGGACGCACCCCGAGAACCATCAACATGAGCACGATTGGCGATGCACTTTTGAAACCAACGTCAAGTGACCTCGGCCCAAAAATTGAAGCGCTGATTGTTTACAACAGCAACCCAGTCGCCGTCGCACCGGACTCTGGAAAGGTCGTGCAAGGCTTTGCGCGTGAGGACTTGTTCACGGTGGTGCTGGAGCATTTCCAAACCGATACGGCTGACTACGCCGATTACATCTTGCCTGCCACCACCCAGCTGGAGCACTGGGATATTCATGCATCCTATGGCCACACCGATGTGCTGCTGAACCGCCCGGCCGTTGCGCCGCTGGGTCAGGCCAAAACCAATACGCAAATTTTTCGAGAGCTAGCGGCGCATATGGGTTTTGACGAGCCGTGTTTTGCTGACGATGACGAAACCCTGTGCCGCGCAGCGTTCGGCCAGCAGATTGATTTTGATGAACTTCTGGCCGAAGGCTTTGCAACGCTCAAGCTGCCGGAAGCGCCGTTTGCGCAAGGCAACTTCCCCACGCCGTCTGGCCAGTGCGAATTCTTCAGCCAACGGCTCGCAGCACAGGGATTGGACGGCCTGCCAGACCATGTGGCGAATTACGAACTGAGCGGTACCTCGAACGAATTCCCGCTGGCCATGATCTCGCCGCCCGCGCGTAACTTTTTAAACTCCACCTTTGTTAACGTCAAAAGCCTGCGCGATATGGAAGGCGAGCCGGTCCTGGAAATACACGCTGACGATGCGGCCAGGCGCGGCATCACGAGCGGAAATGTCGTCCATGTGTTCAACCGGCGCGGCAGCTATAAAGTCGTGGCAGAAATATCAAAACGCGCCCGACCGGGTGTCGTTAACGGCTTGGGCGTCTGGTGGCGCAAACTGGGGCTGGACGGCACCAATGTCAATCAACTGACCAGCCAATGCCTGACCGACATGGGCCGTGGCCCGGTGTTTTATGACTGCCTGGTCGAGGTTCGTTTGGCATGAAGAGCCTTTTTGTGATGCTTGCCAAGTCAATGATCGTCATCACTGTGCTGCTTTTAAGTGGCTGCACTACCCTGGGCTACTACTGGCAGTCAGTTAGCGGCCACATGCAGATGCTGAACGCCGCACGGCCTGTGGCCGACGTATTGGCTGACCCACAAGCGCCAGCAGCCTTGAAAGCGCGATTAGCGTTGAGCCAGCGCATCCGCAGCTTTGCCGCCACTGATTTGATGTTGCCCGATAACGCCAGCTACAAAAGCTACGCCGACCTGCACCGCATTGCCGTGGTGTGGAATGTGGTGGCCGCGCCTGAGTTTTCATTAAAGCTTAAAACCTGGTGCTTCGCTGTAGCGGGTTGCGTCGGCTACCGGGGCTATTTCAATGAGGCCGATGCGCGTTTGACAGCCGAGCAGCTCAAAACCGAAGGCCTGGAAGTCAGCGTTTACGGCGTACCCGCTTACTCAACCCTGGGCAAGCTGGACTGGCTGGGCGGGGACCCCTTGCTAAATACTTTTATTGCTCACCCTGAGGGTGAATTGGCACGGCTGATTTTTCATGAGCTGGCGCACCAGGTGGTGTATGCGCTTGATGACACCCTGTTCAATGAGTCGTTTGCAACCGCAGTGGAGCGCCTGGGCAGCCAGCGCTGGCTGACAACGCAAGCCAGCCAGGCTGCACGAGAAGAATATGCCGCGCTGGATGCACGCCGCCAGCAGTTTCGAGCGTTGACGGCGGCCGCCAGACGCGATTTAACGCTTATTTATGCATCACATATGGCTTTAGCCCAACAAAATCTTGGGCAAGATGCTCCTAAAAACATAGTGATGAAAAAATTCAGAGATGACTACATACAACTCAAACAAAGCTGGGGCACATCACTGAACACCACCGGTTATGACAACTGGGTGGCTCAAGCCAACAACGCCAGCTTTGGTGCGCAAGCCGCATACGACGAACTCGTACCCGGCTTTGAAGCATTGTTTGAAGCCAGCGGCAAAGACTGGCAACGGTTTTATGATGCTGTCAGGGCCTTGGCTGAATTACCTAAAAACGAACGCCATCAGGCATTAAAAACCACCCATTAGGAGACAAAACTTGGCAGACATCAACATCACCCGTGAACACGGCATGACGCTAGCCGAGGCACGCAAGACCGCCTTCAAATGGGCCGAGCAGGCTGAAGAAAAGTTTGCCATGGCATGCACCTATGAAGAAGGCAAAACATCAGACGTTTGCAGCTTCACCCGCTCAGGCGTGACGGGCACAATGACCGTCAACAAAGACACCTTCTTGCTGACTGCCAAGCTCGGCTTTTTGCTGGGTGCTTTCAAGGACAAGATCGAAAGCGAAATCGTCAAAAGCCTGGATGAGCTGATCGCCAAGAAAAAAACTGCCGTCAAAAAACCAGCGGCTAAAAAAGTTGCTCAAAAAGCCTGACTACAAGATTGACGCCATCGCTATCTGCGAAGTCGGCTCCGTAAAAATGTAAGCAAACACACCCACTAAATCGTCGAAAATAACAACTATGACTGCATATTCAGCTTTTACACAACCTACGCACGGCCCGCTCCAGGGCCTCAAAGTCCTTGAACTCGGCCAACTGATCGCCGGGCCGTTTGCCGCCAAAACACTGGCTGATTTTGGTGCGGATGTCATCAAGATTGAGCCGCCTGAAACCGGCGACCCACTGCGCAAATGGCGCTTGCTGAAAGACGGCACATCGGTTTGGTGGCAAGTGCAGTCGCGCAACAAGCGCTCGCTGGCGCTGAATTTAAAGCACCCCGAAGCACAAGAGATTGTGCGTAAACTGGCCACCGAGAGCGATGTACTGATTGAGAATTTTCGGCCTGGCGCGATGGAAGGCTGGGGCCTGGGGCCAGACGTGCTGCAAGCCCTGAACCCGCGCCTCATCATGCTGCGCATCAGTGGCTATGGCCAAACCGGCCCGTACCGCGACCGCCCCGGTTTTGGCGTGGTGGCCGAGGCCATGGGTGGCCTGCGCCACCTGACAGCCGAGCCAGGCCGCATACCCGTGCGGGTGGGGGTGAGCATTGGCGACACGCTGGCGTCGCTGCATGGCTTGATTGGTATTTTGATGGCGCTGCACCACCGCAATACGGCTGGCGTGGGTCAAGTGATTGACGTGGCGCTGTACGAAGCGGTGTTCAATTGCATGGAGAGTTTACTGCCCGAGCATTCCGCTTTTGGTGCAGTGCGTGGCCCAGGCGGCAGCGCGCTGCCCGGCATTGCGCCGAGTAACGCCTACTTGTGTAACGATGGCGGCTATGCGCTTATCGCGGGCAATGGCGACAGCATTTACAAGCGCCTCATGAAGACGATTGACAGAGACGATTTAGGCGATGACCCAGCCCTGAAAGACAACTCAGGCCGGGTCATGCGCATCGATGAGATTGACCACGCGATTGGCCTGTGGACAGCCCAGCGCAGCGTGACCGAGGTGCTGGCCGCTTTGGATGCTGCCTCAGTTCCCGCAGGCCGCATTTACACCATTGCCGACATTGCGTCTGACCCCCACTACCAGGAACGCGGCATGTTGCAGCAGATCACGATGGCTGACGGCAGCGCCTTGACCGTGCCCGGCATTGTGCCCAAGCTGTCAGTCACACCCGGTGGGCTGCATCGCAACGCGCCCGCGCTGGGGCAAGACACCGACGAGGTGCTGCGCGGTATGGGCTTGAGTGTTCTGCAAATTCAGGCATTGAAAGACAAAGGCATTGTGCAAGGAACGTCCCAATGAAGCGCATCTACTTCAATGAAGTTGTGACCAGAGACGGCTTTCAAATGGAGCCGGAGTTTGTACCCACCGATGACAAGATCGCGTTGATCGATGCGCTCAGTGCCTGCGGCTACGCCAAGATTGAAGTCACCTCTTTTGTATCGCCCAAGGCCATCCCGATGCTGCGCGATGCCGATGAGGTGATGGGCCGAATCAAACGTGTACCGGGGGTGGAATACACCGTACTCGTGCCCAACCTGCGCGGCGCAGAACGCGCTTTTGAAGCGAAGGCCGATGAGCTGAATTTGGTCATGTCGATGAGCGAGACACACAACCGGGCCAACTTGCGCATGACGATGGCGCAAAGCTTTGCCGCGCTGAGCGACATCATCCAACGCGCGCAGGGCATTGCTGCTGTCAACGTGTCGCTGTCAACTGCTTTCGGCTGCCCCATGGAAGGCGATGTGTCCCAAGCCATCGTGCTTGGCTACGCACAACGCTTTGCAGATGCAGGCGTGCGCGGTTTGACGATTTGCGACACCACCGGCATGGCGCACCCGGCGCAAGTCAGCCGCATGGCTGAGGCGGTGCAAAAGCAATTGAGCCATACACAGCTCACCATGCACTTTCACAACACGCGCGGCATGGGCCTGGCCAATGTGCTGGCAGCGGTGCAAAGCGGTATCACGCGGTTTGATGGCTCACTGGGCGGCCTGGGTGGCTGCCCCTACGCGCCGGGAGCCAGTGGCAATGTGTGCAGTGAAGATGCCATTCACATGCTGGACGCGATGGGTTTTGATACCGGCATGAATGTAGACAAACTGCTGGGGCTGGCGCGCCAGTTGCCACAGATCGTGGACCACGCCGTACCGGGCCAAGTGACCAAGGCAGGCCGCATCACAGAGCTGCACACCGCACCTGAAGCACAGGCCTGATGCTACAAATTTAGCAGCTGCTTGCGCCCGAATTTATTGGACTAGCGGCCAATTTATACCGTCATTCCCGCGAAGGCGGGAATCCAGTATGCGGTGTAAACACAGTCAATGCGAACCAGCACCGACCTGGATACCCGCCTTCGCGGGTATGACGAAATACGTCAGCCCAGCTCAGCAATCAAATCCACATACTGCTGCATCGCGTCGTCCCTTGACGTACCTTTGAGCTTGGCCCAGGCGTCCCACTTGGCGCGTGCCACCATGTCGCCGAAGCCGGGCTTTTTCTCTTCGTTGTCGCCTGTGCTGCCCTGCTTGTAGAGCGCGTAAATCTTCAGCAGGGTGGCGTTGTCGGGCCGCTCGCTCAGGTTTTTAGAATCGACCATGGCTTTGTCAAAAGCGGTTTTGAGTACTGACATCGGAATGCTCCTGGTTAAAAATAATTGTCACGCCCCTTGCTTATTGATCCGGCCTTGTGAAGTCTGAACTCCTTTATCCGTTCGCCCTGAGCTTGGTCGTTGGGTTTCCCTGTGCCAGGCTTCGACAGGCTCAGCCCGAACGGAAACTTAATACCTCATCGGGCCGGATCTATAGGCTAAAACTGGGGTAACTGCCCAGTATCTTACCGACACAGTTGCCTGCAAAATAGGCGGCTTATCCGATCCAGCCTATTTTAGGAACGCACATGGTGACTCGCATCAAAAACGGCCGCACAGTCGCCCAAGACATGGCAACTGATGCAGCCGCCAAAGTCCAAAAAAACATCCAACGCGCGGTGGCGGGCACGCTGGGCTTGAGCGGCGAGCGCATGACCAAGGTCGACACCGCCTGGCTGCGCATGGACTGCGATGCCAACCTGATGATGATTGTGGGCGTCTGGCAGCTGGCCCCCGGCGTCAAGCATGCGGCAGTGTGCGAGCGGATTGAGAACAGTTTGCTCAAGTACAACCGCTTCAAGCAGCGGGTGATGGAGGACGCTGCTGGCGCCACCTGGGTGACCGACCGCAAGTTTGACCTGGCCAACCATGTGGTGCTAGAGACCTTGCCCAAGGCCGCTAAAGGCGGGCACCAACAAATAGGCCAACAAGCCGCGCTGCAAGACCGCGTCGCCGCCTTGGCTACCCAACGGCTGGACCCGAAACGCCCGCTCTGGCAAATCCATTTGATTGAAGACTACACCGGGCCTGATGGGGTGAAAGGCAGCGCGATGGTGGTGCGCATTCACCACTGCATTGCCGATGGCATTGCGCTGATATCGGTGACGATGTCGCTCGTCGATGGCGGGGCGCCGCCGCCTGAGCGGCGCAAAAATCAAGCGCCCGGCGGCGCTGAAGACTGGATCACTGACACGCTGCTCAAACCATTCACCGACCTGACCGTCAAGGCACTGGGCGCGGTGGGCGAAGGCGCATCCCGCTCACTCGGCATGCAGGACATTCTGGACACGCTAAGCGACCCCAAAAGTGGTATCCAAAAGGGCGTGGGCGTATCGATCGACATGGCCAAGGTAATGATGCAGGTCGTCAAAGATGGCGCGGCGCTGGCGCTGATGCCTGATGACTCGAAAACCCGATTGAAAGGCAAGCCTAGCGGCAGCAAAAAAGTCGCCTGGTGTGACCCGATTCCGCTGGACGAAGTCAAGGCGGTTGGCAAGGCGCTGAACTGCTCCATCAACGATGTGCTTTTAAGCTGCGTGGCCGGGGCGCTGGGCGAGTATTTGAAGTCGCACGGTGACGACGTGACAGGTCAGGAGATTCGCGCCATGGTACCAGTCAATCTGCGGCCACTCGACCAGGCCTACAAACTTGGCAACCGCTTTGGTCTGGTGCCTCTGGTGCTGCCGATTGGTGTCGAGAACCCGATTGAGCGGGTGTATGAAGTGCGCCGCCGCATGGCCGCGCTCAAAGGCAGCTACCAGCCGCTGCTGGCGTTTGGTTTGCTGGCAGTCGCCGGGCTGCTCATCAAGCCTGCGCAAGACATGATGCTCAACCTGTTCGCCAAAAAAACCACGGCGGTGATGACCAACGTGCCTGGCCCGCGTGACAAGCTCAAGTTTTGCGGCAGCACGCTGGAGCAAAGCATGTTCTGGGTACCACAGTCAGGTGATGTGGGGCTGGGCGTGTCGATTTTGAGCTACGGCGGCGGTGTGCAGTTTGGCGTGATGACCGACAGAGCGCTGTGCCCCGAGCCGCAACGCATCGTTGACGAGTTTGTACCCGAGTTTGCCAAACTGTCGGTAGTGACTTTGATGCTGCCTTGGGGCGAGTAAAAAGCGGTTTTTAGTCTTTAGAGGCCGCTTTTAGATGCCATTTAGGTGTCATTGCTGTTCATTTAAGACCGTTCGCCCTGAGCTTGGTCGAAGGGTTGCCAGCATAGCGCCAGGCTTCGACAAGCTCAGCCCGAACGGTTTTGGGTTTAAATAAACAGCATTGCGTTTAGATGCAATTTAAGTGTAATTTAGACCTGCATCCCAATAGATTCGTGAGTAAGCAGCTACTAAATTAGTAGCAAACAAATATTGACTTCAAACTGCAAAGCGCCGTGAGGCGATCTCCAGCAGGCCGTCAAAAATCAGGCTTTCAACCAGCTCGACCTGCACTGACATGCTGGGCGCCATCTTCCAGCCTGCGCCACCGGTCATGATGCATTCGGGCGCTTGGCCGCAATGGCGGGT
>JAYVPR010000481.1:0-3201 GCA_043757245.1 Polaromonas sp.
GCGGTGTCAGTTTTTCAATCTCTGCCGTCAGTGCTTGAAATTCTTCTGTTTTCATCGCCACACCTATGTCGTTGATTTACATAGTTTTATTTATACCACTATCTAACGAGGACATAGCCTTGTTTTATAGCGATCATAAATACCATCTCACACCGTGATGCAGCTCTGCGGCTTGAAATACAGCTGCTCATTTTTGCGCGCATAGCCCAGCGGGTTGGCTACCACGCGGCAGCCACCCACCGTGTAGTCAACCGGGCAGTGCAAATGGCCGTGCAGCCACAGCTGCGCCTGGGGCAACAAATCGTCCAGCGCATTACAAAACCCGGCGGTTCCGGGGTTGATGCCATAACGGGGGTCTGCACTGCGCAAACTGGGTGCGAAGTGAGTTACCACGACCGTTTTTTCTTCGGTAGGTACTGACAATGCTTGCCGCAGCCAAGCCTGGCTCTGCAAGCCAAGCGCGCGCACGCCGTCGGCCAGCATAGGTTGACCAGCCATCAATGCGTGGTTTTTCTTCAATGCAAAGTTGGCCGCCCGAAAGGCTTTATCGCGCGCTACCAGCTGCTGGCCGATCGTCACCGGGTTTGTGGCGGCCCGCGTGGAGGTCAGCGCGTCAAAGTCCGTCCACAGCGTGCCGCCCACAAAACGAACGCCTTGCAGCATGACCACCTCGCGCTCCAGCCAGATGAATCCGAGCCGCTGGCAAACCTCCTGCAGGCGCGCATGCGCCGCGTCAAATTCCTGGCCATCGTACTCATGGTTGCCCGGCACAAACACCACCGGACAAGGCCAGTTGGCAAAGCGGCCAAGCCCAAAGTCCACGATGCCCATGCGCGTCAGCGATGAATCTGTTTGGTACGAGCCAATGTCGCCCGCCAGCACCAGCACGTCAGCACC
The DNA here is from genome assembly GCA_043757245.1 of Polaromonas sp. Taxonomy (GTDB): domain Bacteria; phylum Pseudomonadota; class Gammaproteobacteria; order Burkholderiales; family Burkholderiaceae_C; genus Polaromonas. The sequence goes on from JAYVPR010000481.1 coordinate 898, forward strand.
CGGCGCACTTTGGGGAACGAAATGCGGGTTTGATTCGAGATGCAGATCGGAAAGGAGTTGAATCTTCACAGTCTGCATTGTGGCAGACGCCAATTTTAGGCCATTAGCCCAATGAATACGTCAGCAAGTAGCTACATAATATATAGCACTTAACGGGTCATGAACACGGCTGTAGCGCCTTGCCAGCCAGTTGCGGCATGATGGCGTCGAGCTGGCGGCGCAGTGCCGTGTTAACGGCGGGCAATTTCAGACGCTGACCACGTTGCTCGGCGCGCTCTTGAATCACCTTGGCGGTTTTAATGCCTTTTTTGGCAATGCGCGTCAGCTCGGTTTCCGCCTCCAGCTGGGTTTTGAAGTTGCCCAAAGACACGCCGGGCTCTAACGAAGCGTTATTCATCGCTTCAAACGACACGCCCAGGCCGCGCAGCTCGGACTTTTTCTTGACCGCCGCCTCGTCGCTGTTGTACTTACCCATGTACACCAGCCAGCGGGCCGGCATCAGCGTGCTTTCGAGCACCCAACTGTCCTGCGGCAGCGTGCTGACCAGGCGCTCGCGCAGCACCATGGTTTGTTCTTCATTGAAGATACCGGCTTGCAGGCATTCAGTGGCGCTGGAGATCGTGCCGGCATTGGCCACGGCCCGCGCCGACGGCGTGGCGCTTTCAAGCTGGGCGATTTCCTGCGGGCTCAAGATGCGCAGCGCCTCGGGCTTGATTTGCTGAGCCATGCGCTGTGGCTCGGTCTGGGTGGCAGGGGCCAAGCCATAGGCGGCCAGCAAACCCTGCGAGAAAGCATAGTAGCCAGCGTTGGCCAATATCAGTAGCAACACAAGCAGTCTCAGCATGGCCGCACACTGACCTCGGAACTTGTGACTTCTTTCATACCCGCAGAAGTATGCACCAGCAACGCGCCGGTTTCCGTCACGCCGTGGGCTTGCCCCAGCACGCCACCCGTCAAAGCTAGTTGCCGCCCTGCCAACACATCACGGCTGGCAAACTGCGCTTGAAATGGTGCAAAACCAAACTGCTCAAAAGCCTGCACGGTTTGCACCAAGGGCGGCAGCACACGCTGCAAGGTGCTGGCCACATTTGCATCAATGTGCAAGTCTTGCAGGCAACCGGGCGGTATCGCCGCGCTTCCTTGCGCTGCAAATTCAACAGCTCGCACATTGATGCCAACGCCGATGACCACGTAACGCTGGCCCTCAAATGTGGCGGTTTCGACCAAGATGCCGGCCAGCTTGCGTTCTGTTTTCTTTTGGACCAGCCACAAGTCGTTGGGCCATTTCAAGGCGATGCGGTGATCAGGCGCGTTGGCCGCGTCCAGACTTTCCGCCAAACTGACGCCAACGGCCAGCGACAGACCCGACCAGTCACCAGGCGCCAACGGCAAGCCCAATGAAAACGTCAAGCTGTCGCCGCGCTGGCTGTGCCACTGGCGGCCCAGCCTGCCGCGTCCGGCGCTTTGCTGCTCGGCCACCAGCAGCGTGGGCTCGGGCTGCCCGGCTTTGAAGCGCCGCATCAGCTCGGTGTTGCTTGAATCAACAATGGGCAACACTTCACACGTAAAACCCGGCAGATGAGGCGCTACCGCCTGCCAGATCGTCTCCAAAGGCCAGCGGATGGGTTCTGTAGTGGGGAACAACACGGCTCAGTCTTTTTTCTTTTTCTTCTTCTTTTCAGCGTCTTTGTCTTTGTCTTTGGACGCCTCTTTAGGTGCTAATAACGTGCCACGGCACTTTTTGGCACCGCACCAGCAAGGGTATTCAGCCAGCAGCTTCTTGGTGTACTTGGCGTCAATGATCAAGCCGTAGTCATAAAACAGCTCTTCGCCGGCCTTGATATTGCGCAGCGCCTTGATAAACACCCGGCCGCCGTCTTCGTCGGCTTCGCAGTTCGGCTTGCAGGCATGGTTGATCCAGCGCGATGAGTTGCCGCCCGCCTTGCCATCGATCACATGCTTGTCATCGATGTGAAAGTAAAACGTGTGATTCGGGTCTTTGGGGTCGTGTGGGTGGCGGCGCAATGCTTCGCGCCAAGAAATGACCTCGCCCACATATTCAAGGATGGTTTCGCCTTCAGCCAAATCAGCCAATGCGAACACGCCCTTACCGTGTATGCCCGAGCGACGGGTTTGAATGCGGCGCTTGTCTTGGACCGCAGAGGGTGATGAAGCGCGGCTTGGCGATTGGCTTTTTAGCACTGCAAAATGCTCCCAAAAAAATTTGATGTATCGTTAATTCATGCAGGTGCGCGCGTGCGCGCACGAGCTGACGAATTGTAGTGAGCAATCGTTGGCTGAAAA
>JAYVPR010000482.1:0-3197 GCA_043757245.1 Polaromonas sp.
GCTGGCACTGGTAGTTATCAGATCCCCGCTGGCAGTGCGCACGCGCCAACCAAACTGCTGGCTTATTTCGATGTCTCGCCCAACTACAAAGCCGTCAAGCATTTGCTCAAAGATGCATCGCAAACCCATGGCATTGACTATGAGCTGCTCCAGGCCTTGATAGCTACTGAATCCGGTTTTGATACCTTTGCCGTATCACCCAAAGGTGCTGTGGGCCTGATGCAATTGATGCCGCCTACGGCAGAGCGTTACGGTGTCAAGTCGGACAGAAAATCGCCGATTGAAAAAAAACTGACCGACCCTAAAACCAATATCAAGGCGGGTGCCAGCTACCTGAGCGATTTGATCAAAATGTTTCCTGGCCAGCTGGAGCTGGCTGTGGCCGCCTACAACGCGGGTGAAGGCGCCGTCCAGCGTGCGGGTAACAAAATCCCGAACTACCCTGAAACCAAAAATTACGTCAAGACTGTGATGCAGCTTTACGGTCACCTCAAGCCGCCAGCCGTGATGCTTGAGGCGCGCAGAACCTCAGGCCGAATACGCATGGAGATGATGGGCGGCACAGCCGGTAGCTCCGCTGTCTTGGGTCGCAGCAACATGGTGCCCGCACTCACTGCCCAATTCCAGGCGGCCCCCTCTGCCGTGCTTGACTAGCCGCAATTCATAACATTTTTTAGGTTCCATGGATCTTTTTACCGCAGAGCCTGCCCCTGGCAGTGCAGAATCCGCCAACCAGGACTCGCTTTCAGCTTACGCCCAGCGCGCTTACCTTGAATACGCTCTCAGCGTTGTCAAAGGTCGCGCATTGCCGGATGCTTGCGACGGCCAAAAGCCGGTACAACGGCGCATTTTGTTCAGCATGTCGCGCATGGGCTTGGGCTTTGGTGGAGCCAACGGCGCAAGCGGTGCCAAACCTGTCAAAAGTGCTCGCGTGGTCGGCGATGTGCTGGGCAAGTACCACCCGCATGGTGACAGTGCCGCCTACGACGCGATGGTGCGTATGGCGCAAGACTTCAGCCAGCGCTACCCGCTGGTCGATGGCCAGGGAAACTTTGGCAGCCGTGATGGAGACAGCGCTGCTGCCATGCGCTACACCGAAGCGCGCCTGGCTCGCATCACCAGCCTGCTGCTGGAGGAGCTGGACGAAGGCACGGTGGACTTCATCCCCAACTACGACGGTTCGTTTGAAGAGCCGCGCCAGTTGCCTGCGCGCCTGCCGTTCACGCTGCTTAACGGCGCTAGCGGTATTGCGGTTGGCCTGGCCACTGAAATACCCAGCCACAACCTGCGTGAAGTGGCCGATGCCTGCATTGCGTTGATCAAAAGCCCCAAGCTGCCAGATGATGAGCTGTACACCATCGTTGCCGGACCTGATTACCCCGGAGGCGGGCAAATCATTTCCAGCGCGGCTGAGATTGCCGCGGCCTACAGCACCGGCCGGGGCTCGCTCAAGGTGCGGGCTCGCTGGAAGATCGAAGACCTGGCGCGCGGTCAGTGGCAACTGGTCGTCACTGAGTTGCCGACTGGCGTTAGCACGCAAAAAGTACTGGAAGAAATTGAAGAGCTGACGAATCCAAAAATCAAGGCAGGTAAAAAAGCCCTGAGTGCAGATCAATTGCAGCTCAAGCAAACCCTGCTGGCGGTGCTGGATGTGGTGCGTGATGAGTCCGGCAAAGAAGCCGCCGTGCGCCTGGTGTTTGAGCCCAAAACCAGTCGCATTGAGCAAAGCGAACTCATCACCACGTTGCTGGCGCACACCAGTTTAGAGTCTTCATCGTCCATCAATCTGACGATGATTGGTATTGATGGCAGGCCCGCGCAAAAGTCTCTCAGGCAAATGCTGGTCGAGTGGATCGACTTCAGGCAAACCACGATTGCCCGGCGCTCTCAGCACCGTTTGACCAAAGTGCTGGATCGCATCCATATTCTGGAAGGCCGCGCCTTGGTGCTGCTGAACATTGACGAGGTGATTGCCATCATTCGTCAATCGGACGAGCCCAAGGCCGCGCTGATCGAGCGCTTCAAACTGAGTGACAGGCAAGCAGAAGATATTCTTGAAATCCGCCTGCGCCAACTCGCCAGGCTTGAGGCCATCAAGATCGAGCAAGAGCTGAAAAGCCTGCGCGAAGAGCAGGGCAAGCTGGAAGAAATTCTGGGCAACCCAGCCGCGCTCAAGCGGCTGATGATCAAAGAAATTGAAGCGGATGCCAAGCAATTTTCCGACCCGCGCCGTACGCTTATTCAGGCCGAGAAAAAAGCTGTGCTAGAAGTCAAGGTGCTGGATGAACCAGTTACCGTGGTTATCAGCAGCAAGGGCTGGATTCGTGCCCGCACTGGCCATGGTCATGAGGCTGCGAGCTTTGCGTTCAAAGAAGGCGACGGTTTGTACGGCACGTTTGAATGCCGCACGGTGGACACGCTGCTGGTGTTTGGCAGCGCAGCCAAAGCCACAGGCCGCGTGTACTCAGTGGCAGTTTCGCTGCTACCTGGCGCGCGCGGTGACGGCCAGCCTGTGACTACATTGATAGAACTTGAATCGGGCACGCAGCCCCTGCATTACTTTGCGGGCCCAGCGGGCGCCATTTTACTGGTGTCCAGCAGCGGCGGTTATGGCTTTTTAGCCAGTGTGGAGGCTATGACATCAAGGCCCAAAGCGGGCAAAGCGTTTATCAGCTGCGCCGAGGGTGAGTCTGTCTGCAAACCATCGCATGCGTCGGGCACATCCGGCAGCTTGCCGTTTAACTCCGCAACCCATGTGGCTTGCGCATCGACGGCGGGTCGAATCCTAACCTTTGAGATTACAGAGCTCAAACAAATGGCAGGAGGCGGGCGTGGTTTGATGCTGATTGATCTGGACGCCAAAGACACTCTGGCAGGAGCAGCAGCCTATACGCGCAGTGTCCGCATTGATGGCATAGGCCGCGGCGGCAAGGCGCGTGATGAAACGCTTGAAATCCGCAGCCTGAACAACGCGAGAGCAGCGCGGGCCCGCAAGGGTAAGGCGGCTGATTTGGGCTTTAAACCCAGCTCCGTCACCCGGATTGAGTAATTTTCAGCTGTTTTCTGCATGAATTTTGTGTTTTGCCCTTTAAATACGGGCGCAAGCAGCTATTAATTAAAGGCTATGTCCTCGTTAACTGTTGAAGCGACTTGATTCCAAGAGAAGCGGCCAAGAACGCAGCAGCAGAGTTGGTGTC
>JAYVPR010000483.1:0-3193 GCA_043757245.1 Polaromonas sp.
CCAGTACGTCTATCACGCTCAGCAGGACAGTGATGCTGACGATAGTGATCAGGAATCCTATGCTGTTTTGAATGGCAAGCGCACTGCCCACCCATTGCGGCGGGCAGCTTCGGGCCGAGATGGACGAGAACTGCGGAGAATCAGCGACCACAAAAAATCCCCAGGCAAGCAGCACCAGAAAACGCAGCAGCAGCCAGTCTGGGGGTAAGAGTGGATAGATCAGGCACAACAGGCCCGAAGCCAGCAACGCGAAAGCTGCTACATAAACGCTGTCCAGCCTGAGGCTGACACGCCCACCGCACACGCAGCCGAGAAAACCCACCGCGATACAAAAAAAGCTGATCGCGGCGACGGATCCAGGCAGACCCGATTGGCGTTGTCCCGCGTCCAGCAGCAACTGCGCAGCGAGCCAGGGCAATACCGCCCAAAAAGCATACAGCTCCCACATATGGCCAAAATAGCCCAAGGCAGCGGCCCTGAAATCGGGAATTTTAAATACGCTAAACGCCCTGCCTAATGAAGCTCCGCGCTGGCTATCGCTCTTTTTCAGGTGAGGACCATCGCCCAGAAAATAGACCAGCGCAGCCCCCACCAATGCCAGCACTGAAGACACCTGAATCACGGTTTGCCAGGGCAGGGTGGCACCCAGCGCCCGCACGCCGTGGGGCAATGCGGTGCCCAGCGTCAGCATGCCTACCAGCAGGCCCAGCGCAGCACCGGACTTGCCGCCCACCCAACCAACGATCATTTTCATGCCCAGTGGGTAGATTCCCGCCAGGCACACGCCAACCGCAAAGCGAAGCGCAAGGCCTGACTCAAAACCGATCCAGCCGGTTGAAAACGCCGCATTGATGAGGGCGCCTGACACGCAGGCCATCGCGAAAATGCGGCTGGTTGAATAGCGGTCTGCCCAGCCAGAATAGGCCAGCCACAGGGTGCCCACAATGAAGCCTGACTGGGTTGCAGCAATCAGCCAGGCAAACTGGGCCGACCCGATAAGCCATGCCGCCATCAAATCGTCAGCGGCGCTGTTCGGGCTGAACCACAGCGACGTGCCAAGCCACTGAGCCGATACGATCAGCGCAACAGCCCACCGCCGCTGGTTCATGAGCAGTGCGTCAACGCCGAGCTCAGGTCGTCGATCAGGTCGTCTGCGTTTTCAAGTCCGACAGAAACGCGTAGCAAACCTTGTGGCGTTTTGCTTGTCGGGCCCTCAATCGATGCGCGGTGTTCGATCAGACTTTCAACGCCGCCAAGGCTGGTGGCGCGGGTGAAGATTTCCACATGCGCGGCCAGCGCCATCGCCGAGTCCTTGCCGCCCTTGACCTCGAACGACAGCATGCCGCCAAAACCCGACATCTGCCTGCTGGCAACGGCGTGGAAAGGGTTGTCCGGCAAGCCGGGGTAATGCACCACGCTGACTTTCGCATGTTGCTGTAAAAACCCGGCTACCTTTTGGGCATTGGCGCAATGCGCCTGCATGCGGTAGGGCAGGGTTGGTAGGCTGCGCATGACGAGCCAGCAGTCAAATGGCGAAGGCACCGCGCCGCCAAAAAGTTGCGCCGTACGCAACTGGGCAAAATGCGCGTCATCCAGCCGCGACACAACGGCCCCGCCCAGCACATCGCTGCGCCCGCCCAGGTACTTGGTGGTGGCATGCATCACCATGTCGCAGCCCAGCGCCAGCGGCTGCTGAAGCACGGGGCTGGCAAACGTGTTGTCGGCAATGGCACGCGCGCCGTGCTGGTGGGCAATCTCTGCGATAGCGGTGATGTCTACACATTGCAGCAGAGGATTTGACGGCGTTTCGATCCAGATGATTTTGGTCTGCGGGGTCAGCGCCTTGCGCACGCCGTCCAGGTTAGTCATGTCGATAAACGAGGCCGTGACCCCCCACTTGGCGAAAAGATGTTTCAAGACATTGGCTGTGCCGTGGTAAATATCGACCGGTGCGATGACATGATCGCCCGGCATCAAACCCTGAAAGATCGCGGTGACGGCCGCCAAACCAGAGCCGAACGCTGCACTGGCAGCGCCACCTTCCAGCGCAGTCAGTGCGGCTTCCAGCCCATTGCGGTTTGGGTTGTGATTGCGCGAGTAGAGAAAACCACGCGAATAGCCACCGTCTGCGTCACGCTCGAAGGTCGTTGAAAGATGGATGGCCTCGGTGACTGCACCAGTGCCGACATCTACCGCGTGTCCGGCATGCACTGCCAGCGTTTCAATTTTGTATTGTTTTCCAGGTTTCATGTTTTTTCAGAATAGGGAATCAAATGGTAACTACTCAGCAGGTGCTTGCCTTGCTCCCTCCCCTATCAAGGGCTGGGGTGGGGGCAAGTGCAGAAAAATTGCCCGCATCGTGCGTGCCCCCATCCCAACCTTCCCCCGGAAGGGGAAGGAGTAGGAGGGCTGAGTAGTTACATCAAATGAATCAGGTGGACGAAAAAAAAGGGGGGACTGCTCAACGCGCCCTAAAGCGGTACGGCCCCACCTTTACCCTGAGCCCTGCCGTGCGTGTTGCCGACTTTGCAGATTTACAATTTGCTATTTAATTTATAGCAAATTATTCCCGTATTACTTGGGGTAAATGGTTAAACGTCAGGTAAAACAAGAAAGCTCACTGCGGCTCAATTTTCGCGTCAGCAATCGCCTTGGCCCATTTGGCGGTTTCCAGCTTGCTGCGCTGGGCCAGGGCTTCTGGTGTGCCGGGCTCGACCGCAAAGCCGATGGCGGCGAATTTTTCTTGAATGTCTTTGCTCTGCGCGGCGGCGTTGATGGCCTGGTTGAGCTTGGCGATGACGTCGGCTGGCGTGCCTGCCGGCGCGAACATGGCGAAGTAGGCGATCAGCTCGTAGTCTTTCAAACCCAGCGCTTCATTGACGGTCGGCAGTTCGGGGATGGCGGGCGAGCGCTTGGTGGATGTGACGGCCAGGCCGCGAATCTTGCCGCCCTTGACCTGCGGCAGCATGACGGCAAAGTCAGCTGAAAACAGCATCACTTGCCCACCAATCAGGTCGGTCATGGCAGCCGGGCCGCTTTTGTACGGCACGCTGGTGAACTGCATGCCCGCCATGCTGGCCAGCATTTCAGACGACACCAGTTGCGAGGTGCTGGCGCTGGCGGCGGTGATCAGGCCTGACTTGCTTTTGCCCAGAGTGACGAGCTCCTTCAGGGTCTTGGCGGGCACGTCGTT